>DASQUF010000173.1:0-3656 GCA_035641435.1 Propionibacteriaceae bacterium
GCCGGGTGGGACGCGAACAACCCGTCCCGCCCGGCCTGCCACCGCCGGTGAGCTCCGTCCGGCGGCAACTCACGCACCTCCGCATACAGCGCGTGCACCCGTCGCCGCCAGTCGAGCACGTCTAGCGGCGACATCGCCGCCGACATATCCGGACTGCTCAGATCAACCCCTGGTCCTCGAGGTAGGTGCGGGCGACGTCCTCGGCTAGCTGCCGCTCGGCGTCGACCTGGGCGTTCAGCATCGCGAGGTCCTCGGTCGTGAGCACATCGGCGAGCGAGTTCAGCGCTTCAGCCACGGCGTCGTCACCAGCAGATTCGGTGTTGACCACTGGAACCAGGTTGTCGGCGAGTTGAAGGCCCTTGTCGTCCTCCAGCAGCACAAGGCCGAGGTCCTCCAACGTACCGTCGGTAGTCGCCACGAGGCCGAGCTGAGCCTCACCGCTGGCCACCGCCTCCTTGGTCTGCGGGCTGCTGAACCCGAGCGGCAGGATCTCGGAGATCTGCAGGCCGTAGGTCTCCTCCAGCCCGGGCTGGCAGAACGGCCGCTCCGGGCACTCCTCGACGGCGGCGAGCACGATTGGCTGGCCGAGCGCGGCCAGGTCAGACAGTGTCCGCAGCCCGTTCTGGTCTGCAAACTCACCCGTGACCGCGAACCCGTTCTGGTCGGCGGCCTCGGCCGGCTCCAACACGGTCAACCCCCGCTGCTCGGCCAGCGGCCCCATCGCCTCAACGGTCTCCTGCGCGTCGTTGGTGGCCACCGGCGCGTTGGTCGACGCATCCGGCCCGTTGATCTGCGCGTTGAGGTACTCGGCCATCGTCGCGGCGTACTCCGGGATCACGTCAATCTCGCCGTTCTCCAGCGCCGGCGCGTAGGCCTCCCGGTTCGCGGCCGTAGTGACGTCGACGGTGTAGCCGGCGTCCTCCAGCAGCAGCCTGTACATCTGCTGCATGATGTGCATCTCGGTGAAGTCGGCACCGCCGACAGTCAGTTCACCGCGCTCATCGGTCGCCGTATCGTCGCCGTTGCCGTCATCGTCGTCGCCGCATCCGGCCAGCACGAGGGCGATCGTCAGCCCCGCTGCGCCGAGCGCGTACCTGCGTGGAATGGACATGGATCCTGGCACCGCCTTCCTTGTTAGCGTCCGCCTTCTGTGTCCCGCGCCGCGACTGCCGGCACGCGTGTCCGGCGGGCGCTCGCCGTACGGCGCCCGCGTGGGAGAGTCAACTACCCGGCACCGACAAGCCCATCCGGAATGATGGTTACGGTTCCGTCACGGCCACGACATCGGCCCGCTGCCGAACATTGCCACGGCGGGCCCGCCGCAGCGGATCCACCCGGCGTTGCAGCAGCTCCAGAGCGCCTTCGACCGCCAGCGCCAGTGCCGCGACCAGGATCGCCCCTGCGATCATGCGCGCATAGTCTTGCACCGCGAAGCCCGCGGTGATGATCCGGCCCAACCCGCCGGCGGCCACCAGCGCGGCGATGGTCGCCGTGGCCACGACCTGGACCGCAGCCAGCCGCACCCCGTTCATTACTAGCGGGACGGCCAGCGGCAGCTCGACCCGCCGCAGCACTTGCACCCCGCTCATGCCCATGCCGCGGGCCGCGTCCACGGCGTCGTTGTCCACGCCGCGCATGCCGACGTACGTGTTTGTCAGGATCGGTGGGATCGCGAACAGCACCAGCGCGATCACCGTGGCCTCGGTGCGCCGGGCGGCCCCGAGCAGAAGGAAGAGCATCACCAGGGCGGCAAAGACCGGCACCGCCCGGCCGATGTTGCTGATGTTGATCGCCAGCGTGCCGCCACGGCCGATGTGGCCGAGCCATAGTCCGACCGGAATCGCGATTGCGCAGCCGATCGCCACTGAGACTGCGGTGAGCCACAGGTGCTCCAGCAGCAGGTTTAGCACGCCGTTGTTGCCGCGCCAGTTGTCCCGGTCGGCCAGCCATGCGAACGCGTCGAGCAGCTCGTCCACCTACGCCGCCACCCTCCGCCACGGGGTCACCGCGCGCTCGATGGCCACGATCACCAAGTCGGCGATCAGGGCCAGCACCACACACAGCACGGACGCTGTCAGCACCTCGGACTTGAAGTTGCTCTGCAGTCCGCCGTAGATCAGGTTGCCCAGCCCACCATGGCCGACGATGAGGCCTACCGTGGTGAGCGCCACGGTCGACACCGTGGCCACCCGTAGCGATCCGAAGATCGTCGGCAGGGGCAGCGGGAGCTCGACCCGCCACAGCAACCGGCCCGAACCGTACCCCATCCCGACCGCGGACTCCCGCACGTCCGGCGACACCCCGTCCAGGCCGGCCAGGATCCCGCGTACCAGGATGGTCAGGGAGTACAGCACGAGGCCGATGATGACGGTAGTCGTCGACAACCCGCGGCCCACCGAGAACATGATCGGCAGCAGCAGCGAGAACATTGCCAGGGACGGGATCGTGTACAACGCGGTCGAGACGGCGAGGACGACCCCGCGTAGCCGCCGCCACCGCCGGGCCAGGAGCGCGAGCCCGAAGGCAGCAGCCAACCCGATCAGCAGCGACACCAGGGTGATGTACACGTGCTCGCCGAGCGCATCCATGATCTGCGACTCCCGGGTCCGGATGTACTCCGGGCAGATCCATTCGTTGCGGAGGAGGCAGTCGTCGGCAATGGTTGCGACATGACCGGCCCCGGGCAGCGCCACCCGACGGACGCTACCGAAGATCCAGTGATCCGTCTCGACGGCGTGTCCAAGCGTTACGCCGATGGCACCGTGGCCGTGCACGAGTTGTCACTCGACGTCGGGCGCGGCGAGCTCGTCGTGCTCGTAGGGCCGTCGGGATCCGGCAAGACCACGACCATGAAGATCGTCAATCGGCTGATCGAGCCCACTGGTGGACGGATCTACGTCAACGGCGTGGACGTGACGAGGGAAGATCCGGTACGGCTGCGCCGGGGCATGGGCTACGTCATCCAGAACGTCGGGCTCTTCCCGCACCGCACGGTGGAGGAAAACGTCGCGGTTGTGCCCGAACTCCTCGGCTGGCCGTCGTCGCGCCGCCATCAGCGGGCCCGCGAGCTGATGGAACTGGTGGGGCTGGATCCGACACTGCACGGCCCCCGGTACCCGCATGAGCTGTCCGGTGGCCAACGGCAGCGGGTCGGCGTCGCCCGGGCGCTCGCCGCGGACCCACCGGTGCTGCTGATGGACGAGCCGTTCAGCGCCGTCGACCCGGTGGTGCGAGCTCAGCTCCAGGACGAGTTCCTGCGCCTCCAGGACGAGGTGCGCAAGACGATTCTGTTCGTCACGCACGACATCGAGGAGGCCGTCCGTCTCGGCGACCGGATCGCCGTCTTCGCCCAGGGCGGTCGCCTCGAGCAGTTCGACAGCCCAGCCGCAATCCTCGGCGCGCCGGCGACCCCTTTCGTCGCAGACTTCGTCGGTGCCGACCGTGGCCTCAAGCGTCTGTCCGTCACGCCGATCACCGAGGGCGACCTCGAGCACCCGCCCGTGGTCCGAGCCGACGACCCATTGGCCGAGGCCGCACGGTCGATGGCTCCGTCGCGCTGGGCCGTCGTGCTCGACAGCGACGGTGGCCTGGCCGGATGGGTCGGACGCGACATCGCCAGCGAGGACGGTGTCGTCCGCGACCGGGCTCGGCGCATG
>DASQUF010000174.1:0-3319 GCA_035641435.1 Propionibacteriaceae bacterium
CAGCAGGTCCTTGATATGAAGGTTGATCCGGAATCCGGGCTTGAAGTTGTGGTCCAGCATCATGGGTGCCTTGGCCTCGAGCACGGTGCTGCCGGCGAGTCCCCCGCGAATCGCCTCGACCACGGCCTGCGGAGCAACGCCGGCCTTCTGGGCGAGCACCAGGGCTTCGGACACCGCAGCGATGTTCAGTGCGACGACAACCTGGTTGGCCAGTTTGGCGATGTTTCCCGCGCCGATCTCCCCGACGAAGACGACCGAGGCGGCCATCTCGGCCAGGACGTCCTTGACCTGGTCGAACACCGCGCGGTCCCCGCCGACCATGACCGACAGGGTGCCGTCGACAGCCTTGGGCTCTCCGCCGCTGACGGGAGCATCGAGCATGGGAATGCCCTGTTCTGCCAGTCCGTCAGAGACCTGGCGGGCCACGAGCGGGGCGATCGAGCTCATGTCGACGAAGATCAGCCCGGGATGGGCGCCCTCGACGATGCCACCAGGGCCGAGTGCTACGGCGGCCACGTCGGGAGAGTTCGGCAGCATGGTGATCACCAGGTCGACCTGAGCGGCGATGTCGCGCGGGCTCTCTGCGGTTCCGGCACCTTCAGCGGTCAGTTCCCGCGCGGCGTTGGCGTTATGGGCACTGACCACGAGCTGGTGACCGGCCCTGATCAGGTTCCTGGCCATGGGCTTGCCCATGATTCCCAAGCCGATGAATCCGATCTTCACCTGTGTGCGTTCCTCTCTGCGACGAGCCGGTCGAACGGGCGTTGGACCGGTATGGACGGTCCCGACGTCGACACCGAAGACATGAGCTGCTCCGCCCGAGCCGAGAGGCCGGCAAGGCCTCCGCCGAGCAGGACGTCTCCCAGAAGAGCGCCGCTGACACCTACGGCAACGGCGCCGGCCTCGAGGTAGTGGGCCGCAGCCTCCAAGGTGACACCACCGGTCGGCATGATCGCCACGTCCGGGAGTGGGCCTCGCAGCTCGGTCAAGTAGTTCACCCCGCCCAAGGGGCCGATCGGTGACACTTTGACTGCTGGCACCCCCGCGTTCCAGGCGGTGACCACCTCGGTCGGCGTCAGCGCACCGGGGATGAACGCGATCTGCTGCTCTCGCGCCGCTGTCGCCAGCTCGGGAAGGAAGATCTGGCTGACGGCGAACTCGGCACCGGCCTCGCTGGCCGCTCGGAGGTGCTCGACGGTGCGCACCGTGCCGACCCCGACGAGTGCCTCGGGCAGCACCTTGTGGAGCTCGACCACAGCGTCCAGAGCGCCCTCCGTGGTGAGCGTGTACTCGAAACAGCGGACGCCCGCGTCCCACAGCACCTCAGACGCGGACACGAAGTGCTCAGCAGTGGGTGCGCGGAAGACAGCCACCACCGCCCGCGGCGGCAGTGGTGATGGGAGCGGGTTGCTGGTCATAGATGCCTTCTCGTTGGCGGGACGTGCGAGGGATATCAGTCGACGATACGGAAGGGGAGTGATTCACGTCCAACACTTCTTTGGGATCGATTGATACCTTGCATGCATCATGTTCACTCTGGACCAGGTCCGCGCCTTTGTCGTGGTCGCGGAGGAGCTGCATTTTGGTCGGGCCGCCGAACGGCTTCAGATGACTCAGCCCCCCTTGAGCCGTCAGATCCAGAAGCTCGAGCGAGCCGTCGGGGTTCGGCTGTTCGAGCGTGACAACCGCAAGGTCGAGCTGACGACAGCCGGCGATACCTTCCTCATCGACGCACGGCGCATCATGGCCCTCGCCAGCGGCGCGCTCCAGCAGGCCCAGAGGATTCAGGCCGGATCGGCTGGTACGGTCCGCATCGGTTTCACGGCAACCTCGACCTTCAGCGTCTTGACTTCACTGCTCAACCTCGTTTCCGAGGCGTACCCGGACATCCATCTCGACCTGTTCGAGATGGTCACCCGAGAGCAGATCTCCAAGCTGATCGACGGAGAGCTCGACCTCGGCCTGGCCCGCCCACCCTTCGACAAGACCGCCTTCGCATCCCGCCTGCTCTACCGCGAAGACCTGCTCCTCGCCGTACCGTCCGGCCACCGGCTCTCCCACCGCGGCCGTCTCGTGAGCGCCGAGGACCTGGGAAACGAGCCGTTGATCATGTACTCCCCAGCTGAGGCACGCTACTTCTACGACCTTGTCGTCCGGCTGTTCCCGATCACCAGCGAGAACGTGGTCCACACCGTGAGCCAGGTTTTGACGATGCTGTCGCTCGTCGCCGGTGGGCGAGGCATCGCGTTCGTGCCGGCATCCGCCAGCCGTCTCGCGATGAGCGGGGTGACGCTCCGTTCGATCGAGGGCGTGCCTGCCCAACCGGTCGAGCTGCACCTGCTCTGGGCGGGTGAGACCCGCAATCCGGCGCTGCACAAGGTTCTCGACTGCCTCCGCCAACCGTCATTGTGAGACGGAGACGACCGGCACGAGCACCACTGCATCCAGTGCAGATCGGAGCAGAGAGAGCAGATCCTCGATCGGATGTGGCCGCGTCCCAGAGTCCCTTCACTGGTGCGGGACCGACCCGGGCGCAACTGCGGGGCACACTAGTCCTGCCACGAAGAGCGAGGAGATCAGATGACTCCCGTCCGTCCAGCCGCGACGGCGGACCCGGAAACCAGCGACGGGGTGCCGCGGGCCCTGGCGGCCGCGTTCGCCGGCGTGCACCGGCTGGGCGTCGCCTTCTCGGGCGGGGTCGACTCCTCGGTCCTACTGGCGGCGGCGGCGCGGACCCTGGGCGCCGACCGGGTGGTGGCCGTGCTGGGTGTCTCGCCCAGCCTGGCCGCGGACGAGCGCGCGGCGGCCCACGACGTCGCCCGGTTCGTCGGCGTACCGCTGGTGGAGATCGAGACGTACGAGGGCGACCGCCCTGAGTACCGGGCCAACGGCGCAGACCGCTGCTTCCACTGCAAGGACGAGCTGTTCGCCCGCATCGGTGACGACGTGGCCGAGGCGCACCGGCTGGACGCCGTGGCCTACGGAGAGAACGCCGACGACACCCGGCGGCCCGACCGGCCGGGTGCCCGGGCGGCCACCAACCACCGGGTGCTCCGCCCGCTGAGCGATGCGGGCCTTGACAAGGCGGCGGTGCGCCGGCTGGCCCGGACCTGGGCGCTGCCCAGCGCCGACAAGCCGGCGGCCCCCTGCCTGGCCTCGCGGATCCCGCACAACTCCGAGGTCACTCCGGAGAAGCTGGCCCAGATCGAGTCGGCGGAGGCCGCCCTGCGGGCGCTCGGCTTCGCCGACCTCCGGGTCCGGCACCACGGTGACATCGCCCGGATCGAGCTGCCGGCGACCGACCTGGTCCGGGCAGCGG
>DASQUF010000175.1:0-16146 GCA_035641435.1 Propionibacteriaceae bacterium
GAGGGCCTTCGAGGCGAGGCGTCCCTTTCGCTGACCCCACACCGCCCACGCCGCGTGCAGGGCCAGGGCGATGATGGAAGCAGCCGAGGACCAAAGGCCCTTACGGATAGTTCGGGTGTTGCGTACAGCTGGTCGCCCTCAACCAGTACAGCAGCGAAGTACAGCAGCAAGCGCGGTGCTCAACGCGTCCGAGATCGTCCACCGTCAACGGCTCGCGCTCAAACGACGTCCGCTGATACATACGCGCGGAGTTCGGGACGAAGCGGACAAGATCAACTTTGTTCGTCCCATGTTCGCCCCGACTTGCGGCAACAGCGATTCTGATGCACCGATTGCACCCAGCTGGACGCCGGCGGATGACCCGTCATGCAGCTAGCGCAACCTTCGCAACGAGAAGGTCAGGCGGAGAGGACGACCACTGACCGTCGGCCACGCGAGGAGACAATCAGCCCTTCTGCGCGAAGGAGATCCATGGCCCGGTGCGCGGTCCCGACGGCAACGCCGTGCTGTGTTGCCAGCTCGGCGATGGTTGGCAGCTGATCGCCTGCGCGCAGAGGGCCAGTCAGAATTTGCTCGCGCAGGTCGGCGGCGATGACCTCGTATGGTCCGCGAGGCGCAGGCGCCGCTGGTACTGGCACGGGCATGATTCCGGCCATCGTTGTCGCCGCTCGACGGTCCGCTTCGTCAACCCAACCCGCGTAGACCCTGAGCGTAGTAGCGCCCCCGCTTCCGTGTCCGAGACGTCCGGCGACCGTGCGCACATCGACGCCGGCGGCGATGAGCTCGGTCGCCGCGTAGTGACGCAGCGAGTGCAGGCGGGTGCTCCGCAGCCCGAGCTTGATCGCCAGCCGGCGGTAGCGGCTGCTCAGGGAGCGTGGCCCGTACGGAGACGATCCGTCCGGTGCTGGGGAGAATACGAACGTGTCGTCCCGGAACGCCACCCCCAGCACTCGACATCGCGCCTCCCAACGCTCCCGATGTTCTCGCAGCAGGGCAGCCGTCTGCGGATCGATGGCGATCCGCCGCTGCTGACGCGTCTTCGTCGGCTTCTCCTTGACGCCGGACCTTGGCTGCGCATTGGCCCGCTGCACGGTCAGTGTGTCGGTCGTGAGGTCGACGTGACGCCAGCGCAGAGCGCTGACCTCGCCTCGGCGCATACCGCTGACCATCGTGATCCACGCAAGCCCCAGTCGGGGTCGCCCCAGGCGGCGCTGATGACGGCTGCAGCCTCCTCGGCACTCGGTGGGTCGGGTTCAGTTCTATTGGCCGACGGCGCGATGGCCAGTGCGGCCGGGTTGACCCCGAGGTGACGCACCGGACTGCCTGCTCCGGTGGCCGCTGATGACGTAGTGAACTTTCCGGACGGTGCTGCCACTGAGCGGCCGGCACTCGTGACGCGCGCGACGCCGGCCGTCGCAGAGGTCACGGCAGCGCAGCAGTCGCGCGTAGAAACTTTCGAGCAGTTCAGCGTCCAGCTTGCCGGCGGCGAGGTCGCCGAGCACCGGCCGAACGTACAGACGCACCAGGTCCTCATACCGGTCACGCGTGGTGTCCTCGAGCTTCGCGATCTCCAGCCAGCGGCTGATCGCCCGACCAACTGTGATGTCGGTCTTCGGCTGGCGGTTCTGATCAACCTGGCCCTGCAGCCGCGTCAGCGCCACCTCCGCGGCGCCGTACGTCTTCAGCGTCTCTCGGATGTATCGGGACTTCTTGGTCAGCGGATCGGTCCCCGCGTAGACGATGACCTGGAAGCTTCCCGACGGCAGCTCGCGGATGTGACCACGTGGACGGCGATGCTTCGCTGCTCGCATGCAATGAGCCTATGGGCTCCCCAATGCACAACTCATTGCACGTAAAGTGCCGATCATGAGTGAAACGAGGCATTAGCCCTAGTCAAATGCCAGTATCCCCAACGGGATTCGAACCCGCGCTGCCGCCTTGAAAGGGCGGAGTCCTAGGCCGCTAGACGATGGGGACGAGGACGTTCCGTCGCAGTGACTATAGCGCTGGACGACACCGTGAGCCTCGCTCTCGGCGCGACGGAAGGATGCATCACGGCTGGTCGTGTCGGCGGTAGTCGTGTCGGCGCAGAGGCTTCAGCCCGCAGCCCAGCGGCCTGGGCCGCAGCCGCCCCGTCGCGGTTCACGTCTGACTGAGATCCACTCCGATGGATAGGTTCAGTGACATCGTGTCTACTCGTCTCCACCCCGCGTACGCCGAGGGCAGCGCCAGGTCCCATTCAGCGCCAACCGGCATCTCCTGGAGCGAAGAATGGCGGGAGCCCGCGTGACCGCTGTCGACGACACGCCGCGCGCCTTGCCCACCGCCGCCGAGATCCGGGTGCGCGGTGGAATGCGGAAGCGGTTGATCCTGCTCGGTCCCGCATTCGTCGCCGCCATCGCGTACGTCGACCCGGGCAACTTCGCCACCAACTTCTCCGCCGGCGCCGAGTTCGGCTATCTGCTGGTGTGGGTGATCGTGGTCGCCAACGTGTTGGCAATGTTGATCCAGACGCTGTCGGCCAAACTCGGACTGGCCACTGGCCGCAACCTTCCCGAGCTCTGCCGCGACCACTTCCCAAGGGCCGTGACCCGCGGCATGTGGGTACAGGCCGAGCTGGTGGCCATTGCCACCGACCTCGCCGAAGTCATCGGTGGGGCCATCGCCCTCAACCTGTTGTTCGGCATCCCGGTCTTCGCCGGCGGGGTCATCACCGGCATCGTCGCGTTCGGCCTGCTCGGATTGCAGAGCCGAGGCTTCCGACCCTTCGAGCGGGCGATCACGGGCCTGTTCGCGGTGATCCTGACCGGCTTCCTCGTCACCCTGCTGCGGGTGGACCTCGTACCGGGCGACGCGATCGCCGGTCTGGTGCCCCGCTTCGAGGGCACCGACAGTCTGCTGCTGGCCACCGGGATCTTGGGCGCCACAGTCATGCCGCACGTGATCTACCTCCACTCTGCCCTCACGCAGAACCGAGTCTCGGCGGACAGCGTTGTGGACCGGCGGTTCCTGTTCCGTCACCAGCAGATCGACGTGTTCCTGGCCATGGGCCTGGCTGGCATCATCAACCTGTCGATGCTGCTGATCTCGGCCGCCCTCTTCTTCGGCACCGACATTCCCGGCACCGACACGCTGGAGGGTGTGCACGCCGGCCTGGCCCGGGTGCTGGACCAGCCGGCCGCCTTCCTGTTCGCTCTCGCCCTGCTCGCCTCCGGCTTTGCGTCGTCCGGCGTCGGCACCTACGCCGGACAGGTCGTCATGCAGGGCTTCATCCGGCGCAGCATCCCGCTGATGCTGCGCCGAGGGCTGACGATGGCGCCGGCGCTACTCGTTCTCGCCATCGGCCTCGATCCCACCCGCGCACTGGTCTTCTCCCAGGTGGTCTTGTCCTTCGGCATCCCGTTCGCGCTGGTGCCGCTGGTCCTGCTCACCCGACGTGTCGACATCATGGGCGAGCTGGTGAACCGCAGGCTGACCACCGCTGTCGCCGCGCTGGCCGCCGCGATGATCATCGTGCTCAACGCCTTCCTCATTATCCGGACGATCGCGGGGACGTGAACCCCAGCGGCGAGCTGAGTCGCGTTTCGGCCCGTCGCGCGGCTGCGCTATAGTTTCGCGGGCACCGCACCCCGGTGCCAGGCCTAACAAGGCCCCGTGGCGCAGTTGGTTAGCGCGCCGCCCTGTCACGGCGGAGGTCGCGGGTTCGAGTCCCGTCGGGGTCGCTGATTGCTCTTTGTCGGGCCAGGGGACGATCCCCTTGGACCCTCGAGAAGCGTCAGATGGCCAGGTAGCTCAGCTGGTAGCAGCGTTCGCCTGAAAAGTGAAAGGTCGCCGGTTCGACCCCGGCCCTGGCCACATCTTGCCCCGGCAGCCTTCAGGCTGCATCCGTCCAGCCGCCCGCAGCCGAATCAGTGGGCAGGTGCGGCCGAGACCCGGCCACACCTCAGAAATCTGAAAGCCCTCACACGCTGGGGTTCCTCTGCGGTCGGTAAGGTGAGTTCACTTGTACACCAAGGCGAGTGACACGCTCACACGACGGAGGGGACCAGGGCTCGTGACTGTCTCATCCGACGAACGCGACGACCTGGTCGCCGACTTCCTCGCGGGCGATGAGAACGCGCTCAGTGAGATCTACCGCAAGTACTCCGCGCTCATCTTCACGGTCGCGCTGCGATCGCTCGGTGACGCCAGCGAGGCTGAGGACGTCACCCAGAAGGTCTTCGTCGCCGCCTGGACCGGTCGGCACAACTTCCGGCCGGAGCGGGCCAGCCTGCCGGCCTGGTTGCTGGGCATCACCCGCAACAAGGTCGTCGACGCCCATCAGGCTCGCGGTAAGCAGCGCCGCATCGCCACCGAGCTGGCGAGCAACCCGCCGCCGCCGCCCGAGCCGGTCGACGTCGCCGCGCGGCTGATCATCGCCGACGAGATCGCCCGGCTGGACGAGGTTCCGCAGCGGGTGCTCCGGATGGCGTTCTACGAGGACCTGACGCACGCCCAGATCGCCGAACGGATGCAGCTGCCGCCGGGGACCGTGAAGAGCCACATCCGACGAAGTTTGATCAAACTGCGGCGCCGATTGGAGGTCTGGACCGATGCACCCGAGTCCTGACGTCCTGGCGCTGCTTGCCCTGGGTGAGGAGGCCGGCACGCCGGAGGAGGGTGAGCACGTGCAGACCTGTGCCGAGTGCCGGGCCGAGATCGCCGACCTGGCCCGTGCCGTGGCCGCCGGGCGCAGCGGCCGGTCTAGCGAGACCGGACTGGTCAGCCCGCCCGACCGGGTCTGGCACGCCATTCGGGCCGAGCTGGGCCTGCCCGCGTCCCCCGAGGAGTCCGAGTCCGGAGCGCGAGGACTACCGGACGTGACCCCGGTGACCGTCCTCCCCCAGGTCGCCCGGGCCGAGACCAACGGCTCGACGCCGGACGAGCCGCCCGGGGAGGGGACACCGGTGGGGGAGGTGGCCAGCCTTGACGCGGCCCGGACCCGGTCCTCGCGCGGCCGGCGCGGTCTCGCGCTGCTGGTGGCGGCCGCGGTGGCCCTTGTGCTCGGCCTGGGCCTGGGTCTCGGGCTGGACCGGATCCTCGGACCGCGGCACACGACGCTGTGGACGGCGGAGCTGCAGGCGCTGCCTCAGTTCGCCGGATCGACGGGAGAGGCGCTGGTTCAGGAGGATGCCGACGGCAACCGCACCCTGCTCATCGAGCTCGACTCCCCCGAGCCCGTGGACGGGTCGCGCGAGGTGTGGCTCATCGACTCCGAGGTGACCAAGATGCGGTCGCTCGGCTATCTCCTCGGGAACTCCGGGCGCTTCAACATCCCGGCCGACCTGGACCTGAAGCAGTTCCCGCTGGTCGACGTGTCCAAGGAGCCGCCCGCCGACCCCGACATCCGCCACTCGGGGAACTCCATCGTGCGCGGCGCGCTCGACGTGTGACCGCCGGCTTCACCAAGCGCTCAGCCCGGCACGATCCCGACTTCTACGCGGTCGAGGCCGCTGGGCTGCGCTGGCTGGCCGCCGCCGGTCCCGATGCGGCCCGAATGGCTCACGTGGTCGCGGTGGACGAGCACTCCATCACCCTGGAACGGCTCGAGCCGACCCGGCCGGACCGGCGCGCGGCGGAGAACTTCGGCCGCGCGCTGGCCGTCACGCACGCGTCCGGGGCGGCGGCCTTCGGGCAGCCGCCGGCGGGTTGGGCGGGCGACGGCTACATCGGCCAGCAGCGAATGAGCATGCGGCCGGAGGAGGCCTGGGGCCGGTTCTACGCCGAACAGCGGATGATGCCGTACGCGCGCAAGGCCCGCGACCTCGGGCACCTGAGCTCGGCGGCGTCCGGGCAGGTCGAGCGGGTGGCCGAGCGGCTGGCGGCCGGCGAGTTCGACGACGAGCGGCCGGTGGCCCGGATCCACGGCGACCTGTGGTCGGGCAACGTGCTGTTCACCGAGGTCGGCGTGGTGCTGATCGATCCGGCCGCGCACGGCGGCCACGGGCTGACCGACCTGGCCATGCTGCACCTGTTCGGCGCGCCCCACCTGGAGGCCATCACCAGGGAGTACGCGGAGGCCGCCGATCTGCCGGACGGCTGGGTCGACCTGATCGGACTCCACCAGCTGCATCCGCTGCTGGTACATGCGGTGAGCCACGGCCCGTCGTACGGCGCCGAGGCGGGGCGGGTAGCCGAGCGCTACGCCTGACTGGCGGGCGTACGGCCCGAAGCCCCGCGCCGGAGTGCCTTGATCCGTGGAGTCTCCATCACGTCGCCGACGATCGCGTTGGTACGCCGCGGGCCCGCGTACCGCGCGCCGAGGTTGATCAGGGTCTGCACCCGGTTGCGGTTGCCGAGCAGGAAGACGATGTGCAGCGCGATCCAGCCCAACCAGGCCAGCACGCCGGTCATCTTGATCCCGATCGGCATCTCGAGCACGGCGTCGCCGCGGCCGATCGTGGCCATGGTGCCCTTGTCGCGGTAGTGGAACGCCTCGGTGTCCAGGCCGCGGTGGAGCCGGGCGATCTGCCGGGCGGCGTGCTTGCCACTCTGCAGGGCCGGCTGGGCCAGCTGCGCCATCGGCTGGCCGGTGACCAGGCTCGCGTCGCCGACGGCGAAGATGTTCTCGAACCCGATCACGCGGGTGTCGTCGTTGGCCTCGATCCGTCCCCCACGCCCGACCGGCAGCCCCCAGTTGCCGGTCTCCGGCGCCCCGGCCACCCCGGCCGCCCAGATCACCAGGTCCGCCGGGAGCGAGGAGCCGTCCTTGAAGTCGACCCGGTCCGGATGCACCTCCGAGATCGCCGTCTTGAGGCGGACGTCGACCCCGCGTTTGATCAGCTCGCGCAGCGCGTACTTGCGGAGCGAGTCGTCGAACGGAGCCAGCAGGTGCTCGGTCATCTCGACCAGCACGACGCTCACCCGGGCCGGGTTGAGCTCGGGGTAGGTGGAGGGCAGCGCCTGACTCTTCAGCTCGGCGAGCTGGCCGGCCATCTCCACCCCGGTCGCGCCGCCGCCGACGATGACCACGGTGAACGAGCCGGTGTTCGGGTCGGACAGCCCGGCGATCGTCTCCAGGCTGCCGAAGATGGCGTCCCGGACGGCCAGGGCGCCGCCCCGGGTGTACATCGACATCGTGTACTCCGCCGCACCCGGGATGCCGAAGTGGTTGGTCGTGATGCCGGTGCCGATGATCAGGTAGTCGAACGGGATGCGGACGCCGTCGTCGCAGATGACCTCCTGGGCATCGTGGTCGATGCTGGTCATGGTGGCCCGCCGGAAGTTGACCCCACTGTGCCGGGCTGCGTAGTAACGCAGGGAGTAGGTGACGTCACCGGCGTTGAGGCCGCCGGTCGCGACCTGGTACAGCAGCGGTTGGAACGTGTTGTAGGGGTGCCGGTCGATCAGGGTGACCCGGAACCCCTCCTTGGCCAGCTCGCTGGTCGCCGATACTCCGGCGAAGCCCCCGCCCACCACCACGACATGCGGCATCTCGCTCATGTAATCCATCTAACCAGCGTGTGGCCGGGTCAACCCGGCGCCCGCCCCGATCGAATCAGGTCGGCGCCCACCGGGAGGTCAGTCGGCCGTGTTCTGGAGCAGCTTCGGCGTGGTCTTCACATAGCCCTCGACGAACCGGCCGATCTCGTCCAGGACGATCTTGCGGACGTGAGCGGCGGACAGCACCAGGTCGTGCATGCCCTCGGCGATCCGGACGACGGTCACATGCGGGCCGAGCTTCACAGCGCGAGCGGCGATCTGGTCGACATCGAGGACGACGTCGACTGTCCGCAGTCCCTCGTGCCACCTGCGGGCGAACTCGGTCGCCGTGGAGGCCAGCACCAGTACCGGGACCCCGATGTCGAGGCCGGCGGCGACGCGCTGGTGACCGAGCAGGATCGCTCGCAACCAGCCCACCCGGATCGGCGGGCCGGGTATCCGCTTGAGCTCCATGTCGTAGTCCCACTCCCCCTCCAGGCTGGCGTGCACCGTACGCGGGTAGTGGCCCAGGTCCGGCGGCAGCCGCAGGACCGATGTCGGGTTCCGGCTGCCCAGCGCGTCGATCACCGGCGCGCCGAGGGCGCGGACGATCGCCGAACCCTGCAGGTCCAACCAGGGCGAGTTGAGCACCAGCCCGGAGATTCGATCGCTGTGCGAAGCGGCCCACAGCGCGGTGATCAGGCCGCCGGTCGAATGGCCCATCAGCAGCAGCTCGTCGTGGTCCTCGGCGATGACGTCGGCCGCAGCGTTCAGCTCTACCGCGTAGTCGTCCAGGTCGGTGATGAAGCCGTTGAGATGCCCGCGGCGCAGGCTGCGGCCGTAGCGGCGCAGGTCGAGGGCGTGGAAGTCGAACCCCAGGTCGGCGAGGTGATCGGCCAGATGGGTCTGGAAGAAGTAGTCGTTCCAGCCGTGGACGTAGAGCACCGCAGACCGGGAGCGGTTGGCCGGCAGCCGGCGAACCAGGGTCGCTACGAGCTCCACATCCTCCGGCTCGCCCGGGGCTGGCTCCACCCCGGGCAGCGGAAGGTCGACGACCTCGTAGCCGTCCAGGAAGTCGGGGTTCCAGGTCGTCACGAGATCAAGAGTGTCACGGAACCGTTGAGGGGCCCTTCGACAGGGCCTGCCCTGAGCCCGTCGAAGGGGCTCAGGGCACCTGCTGATCCTGTCGGAGCAGCCGGGTTACTTGATGAACCGCGCGTTCATCGGGTACTTGTAGAACTCGTGCCGGCTGGCCGCCATGGTGGCCATGATGCAGAAGATCAGCGCCACGATGAACGCGGCCAGGTTGATCAGGCCGAAGGTGATGAACGCCAGCACGTAGCCCGCGATCTGCACGATCGAGTAGAGGATCGAGAAGTTCAGCGCCTCGGTGGTGACCTGCTTGAGGAACGGGCTGCGGTCCTTGTACAGCAGGTAGCCGATCAGCGGACCGACGAACCAGAAGAACGGGATCGAGATGTGGGAGATGATTCCCCAGGTCTTCTCGTCGCTCTCGCTGACCGGGGCCTGGCCGGCGGCGGCGTACGGCTGCTGCGGGTAGCCCGGCTGTCCGTACTGCTGGGGCGGGTAGCCCTGCTGGGCGGGGTCGGTGTAGCCCTGCTGCCCGTACGGCTGCTGGCCGTACTGCTGCTGGTGGCTCGCGCTGGGGTCACCGTAGCCCTGCTGGGGAGGCTGCTCTCCGTACGCCGGCGGCGGGGTCGGCCGCCCGTACGGCGAAGGCTGCGGCTGCTGTCCGAACGCCGTGGGATCGCCGTACGGACCCGGCTGCGGCTGGCCGTAGCCCGGCTGCTGCCCGTACGGGTTCGCCGAGCCGGCGCTGCCGGGATAGGTCGGTTCGCCACCTGCAGGGTAGGCCGTCGGCGCGCCCTCGGTCCCGGCCGCGTGGCTGCCGCTGCCGGTCGGGTTCGCACTGCCCGTGCTTGTGGGGTCGGTCGATCCACTAGGGGTCGCGTCCGGACCCTGTCCCGGCGTCTCGGACGGATTCTGAGTCATGGGACCCAGGCTATTGCCCGGACCGGTCTAGCGGGGGACTTTCTCAGCCCGACTTGCGGAGGTCTTCGTATGCCGCAGCCGGGGACTCTTCGTCCTCGTCGGTGTCGATCTCCTCGGCCAGGTCGGCGTACGCCGGCGGCACCTCATGCCCGTCTGAGCCGTGTTTGAGTTCTTGCTCCAGCGAAGAGAAGTCCGTCTCGAAAGATCGGTACTTGAGTTCGCGAGCAACCTTCGTCTGCTTTGCCTTAGCCCGGCCGCGCCCCATCTTGGGTCGACCCCCTCGCATTGGTCCGCCTGCGGCTGGGCCGCGGCTCAGTGTGGTTAATTCGTGAGCCACAGGCTACCAGTGCCTGCGCACCGGCCAAGCAGACCGGGCGGAACCGCCGTCACGCCATCTCGTCGTAACGGCTCGGCCGACGCCGATGCCTCGGCTAGTACCAGAAGATCCGCGGTATCCAGCCCGGGTTGTGGGCGTACACCAGGATCAGCCACAGCACGCAGTCGAAGACCAGGTGGGTGCACAGCACGTACGGCAGCGAACGGGTCCGGGCGAACAGATAGCCCTGCACCAGGGCGAACGGAAAGGTGAGGAACGGCCCCCAGCTGGTATAGCCCAGCTCCCAGAGGAAGGAGACGAAAATCACCGCCTGCAGCAGGTTGGCCTGCCAGATGGGGAAGTGTCGCCGCAGCAGGGTGAACACGCCGCAGATGAAGAACAGCTCGTCCCATAACCCGACGGCGTTGACCCCGACGAACAGCCGGGCCAGCTCGCTGGGTTCGCGCGGGGCCGGCCAGTTCAGGTAGGTGCCGGAGTTGATGAAGTAGAACGGCATGATCAGCCAGGCCAGCCCGAGGACGCTGAACATGTAGACGCGCTCGGCGAGGGTCCAGTGCCGGCCGCTGCGGAGGGGAAACCGGATGACGTGGCGCCGGAACACGAACCGGTCCAGCAGGTACGGCACCAGCACGGCGATCGTGAGCACACCGGCCACCAGGAAGTAGTGGCTCCAGCGGATGTCCGCCGCCACGGAGATAAGACCGATCGGCGTGATCCCCAGACCAATGAGCAGCAGGCTGCGGCCGAGATCGCGGTCGAGCAGGAACCCAAGGGCGATGCCAATGGCGAGGACCGGAAATGCCACCGCCTCCCGCTGCAGCCCGAACATGAGAAACGCCGATAACGCGACGATCGCCGCCGGCACCAGGTTCCAGGAGTAGCGCGGCGGCGCCTCGACCGCCGGTGCGGTGGCGGTGGTCGTCATCGGGCCAGCATGCCATCCTGCTCGCCGTCCCCTCGGCCGCGGGCTCGGCCGGATCGGCATCTTCTCCCTTCGAACCGCACCGCTCGCTGCGGGTGTCAGCGCAGCGACCCGCTACGCGCAGGGCGGCCAGGATGGCTCGGTCGGTCGGATGCAGGCCGCTCGGGCGCTGGTCGAGGCCACCGCGTTCAATGGTGGTGTGGTGATCCTGCGACACCCTGTGCTCCAGCCATGAGGGCCCTGCTGACGTCGGTCGGGTTGGCCAACGACTCGATCCGGACCGCGCTGACCGACCTGCTCGGCAGGCCGATCTCCGAGTGCACGGCGGTGCATGTGCCCACGGCTGTCTATGGGCTGCCGGAAGGCCCGACGTACGCGACCGAAATGACCCGCTACTGGGACGGGATCGGCTGGGCGGACCTGGGCACCTTGGAGCTGACCGCACTGCCCTCGCTGCCCGACGAGTTGTGGCGACCGGCGCTCGAGGCGGCCGACGCCATCCTGGTGGCCGGCGGCAACAGCGGCTACCTCAGCTACTGGGCCCACCACACCCAGTTCGCCGGGCTGCTTCCGGGGCTGCTCGAGAAGGCGGTGTACGTCGGAGTCAGCGCCGGCAGCTGCCTGCTGACGCCGGCGTACAACTACGACCGGCAGCGGCTGGCCGAGACCGGCGTGTACTACGACGACGAGTACGACGAGGCCGCCCCACTCGGCGCCGGGGACTCCCGCGGCGTCGGGCTGGTCGACTTCCACCTGCGGCCGCACCTCAACTCGACCGACTTCGGCGACCTGTCCCCCGCCGCGATGGAGCGGGCCGCGGCCAAGGTCGACGGGCCGCTGTACGCGATCGACGACCAGACCGCTCTCGCCGTGGCCGACGGGGACATCCGCGTCGTCTCGGAGGGAGACTGGTTGCTCTTCAACGCCGAACCCGACCAGGAGGGATCATGATCGCGCGCGTGTGGCGTGGCCTCGTCCACAGCGACAAGCTCGACGAGTACATCGACATCGTCGAGGAGACGGGCATGGACGAGTACCGGCGTACGCCCGGCAACCTCGGGGCTCAGATCCTCACCCGGGACCTCGGCGAGGGCCGCTCCGAGATCGTGACGATCAGCTGGTGGCCGGACCTGGACCACGTCCGCGGCTTCGCCGGCGACGACATCGAGGCGGCGAAGTACTACCCAACCGACGACCCGTACCTGATCGACCGCGACACCACCGTCGTGCACTACGCCGTCGCCTCTGACTGACCAACCGCCGCGACCGCCACCGCCGACTTGTCGGATCGGGGCGGGTGACGCGGGCGGCTCCCGTAGCGAGTCGGGTGTTCCGGCGTCAGGTGCCCGGGTGCGTGCCGAAGAGGCTGACGTGCTCGCGGGTGCCGGAGCCGGCGGGGGCGACGGTACCGCAGACCCAGGCCGGTACGCCGCGGCGAGCCAGCAGGCTCAGGCCCGCGTCGGCCGCGTCGGCGGGAAGCACCAGCACCATGCCGACGCCCATGTTGAAGGTCACCTCCATGTCGGCCTCGGAAATCTTCCCGAGGGTCGCGATCAGGCCGAAGATCGGGGGTGGCGACCAGGTGGTCCGGTCGATCCGGACCTCACAGGAGCCGGGCATCACCCGGGTCAGGTTGCCGGCCAGCCCGCCGCCGGTGACGTGACTGATCGCGTGCACCTCCACCGTCTCGATCAACGCCAGCAGGTCCGGGGTGTAGATCCGGGTCGGGACCAGCAGCTCCTCCCCCAGCGCCCGGCCGAGCTCCGGCACCTCCCGGTCCAGCTTCCAGCGCGCGGTGGTGAAGAACACCCGGCGGGCCAGTGAGTAGCCGTTGGAGTGCAGACCGGAGGACGCGCAGGCGATGACGACGTCGCCGGGCTGCACCCGGTCGGCCCCCAGGATCTGGTCCCGCTCGACCACACCGGTGGCCGCCCCGGCCAGGTCGTACTCTTCTCGCTCCAGCAGTCCCGGATGCTCGGCCGTCTCGCCGGCGATCAGCGCGCAGCCGGCCTCGCTGCAGGCCTCGGCGATGCCCTTGACCAGGGCGGCGATCCGTTCGGGCTCGACCTTGCCGCAGGCGATGTAGTCGGTCATGAACAGCGGTTCGGCGCCGCAGACGACCAGGTCGTCGACCACCATGCCGACCAGGTCGAACCCGATGGTGTCGTGCACGTCCATCGCCTGGGCGATCGCCACCTTGGTGCCCACACCGTCGGTGGAGGTAGCCAGCACCGGGTGCCGCATCTGCGCCAGCCGGCTGGCATCGAACAGCCCGGCGAAGCCGCCCAGGCCGGTCAGCACCTCGGAGCGCCGGGTGGTCTCGACCCAGTTCCGCATCGCCTCGACCGCTCGCTCCCCGGCCGCGATGTCGACCCCGGCGGCGGCGTACGCGCTCGGCTTTTCCGTCACGGTCTCAACCCTCTCACCTCGCGAGAAAACTCCACCAATGGCGACTTTTCGCCGTGCCGACGCGAGACCGAGGGCGAAAACTCCACCGGTGGCGACTTTTCGCGGAAGGGGTCGCAGGGTCCGAGAGGGTTACGGACGGGTGAGCGCGTCGGCAGCCCCGGCACCGGCGACCACGGGCTGGCGGTCGTCCACCTCGACCGGGGTGGCGCCGTCGGAGGCCGCGTCCTCCAGCACGTACTTCCCGAGCCGGGCGCTCAGCGGCAGCTCCACCGGGTAGATCCCGTCGAAGCAGGCGCGGCACAGTGCGTCCTCGCCGACCTGGGTGGCGGCGACCAGGCCGTCCAGGGAGACGTAGCCGAGGGAGTCCGCCCCGATCGATCGGCAGATCCCCTCGTCGTCCAGGCCGTTGGCGATCAGCTCCGCCGGTGAGGCGAAGTCGATGCCGTAGAAGCACGGCCACTTGACCGGCGGCGACGAGATGCGGACGTGGACCTCGGTCGCGCCCGCCTCACGCAGCATCCGGACCAACGCCCGCTGGGTGTTGCCGCGGACGATCGAGTCGTCGACCACCACCAGCCGCTTGCCGGCGATCACGTCGCGGAGGGGGTTCAGCTTCAGCCGGATGCCGAGCTGCCGGATGGTCTGGCTGGGCTGGATGAAGGTGCGTCCGACGTAGGAGTTCTTGACCAGCCCTTGCCCGTACGGGATGCCGGACGCCTCGGCGTACCCGATCGCGGCCGGCGTGCCCGACTCGGGCACCGGGATGACCAGATCGGCATCGGTGGGGAACTCCCGGGCCAGTGTCCGCCCCACCTCGACCCGGACGGAGTGCAGCCGCCGGCCAGAGATCAGGGTGTCGGGCCGGGCCAGGTAGACGTACTCGAACAGGCAGCCTTTGGGCTCCGGCGTCGCGAACTGCTGGCTGCGCAGTCCGTGCGCGTCGATCGCCAGCAGCTCACCGGGCGCCACCTCGCGGACGAACGACGCCCCCACGATGTCCAACGCCGCCGTCTCGCTGGCCACCACCCAGCCGCGCTCCAGCCGCCCGAGCACCAACGGGCGGATGCCCTGCGGGTCGCGGGCCGCGTACAGGGTCTCCTCGTCCATGAAGACCAGACAGAAGGCGCCGCGCAGCCGGGGCAGCACCTGCATCGCCGCCTGCTCGGTGGATTCGCCCGGGAAGGTGGCGAGCAGCGCGGTGACCAGGGAGGTGTCGGTGGTGGCGTCGTTGAGCAGCGAGCCGGGGACCAGCGACTCGCTGGCGTCGTCCCGCTCGGCCAGCCAGTCCCGCAGCTCGATGGTGTTGGTGAGATTGCCGTTGTGGCCGAGAGCGATGCCGCCGGATGCGGTCGAGCGGAAGGTCGGCTGGGCGTTCTTCCAGACGCTGCCACCGGTGGTGGAGTACCGGCAGTGACCGATGGCCAGGTGGGCCCCGCTGAGCGACTCCAGCGCGGCCTCGTTGAACACCTGCGACACCAGGCCCATGTCCACCGACACGACGATCTGGGTGCCCTTGCTGACCGCGATCCCGGCCGACTCCTGGCCACGATGCTGCAGCGCGTAGATGCCGAAGTAGGTGAGCTTGGCGACCTCCTCGTTCGGGGCCCAGACCCCGAAGACCCCGCAAGCATCCTGGGGTCCGCGGTCGTGGGGGTCGAGATCGTGGTTCAGCCGGCCATCACCTCGTGCCACTACCTCATCGTAACCGGCACGGCGCCGCCTCCCGGGCGCGTCGCGTCAGACCCTTTCCCACCTGTGGCTTTGGCTGAAAGGATCGGACCGGACAGATCTCCTGGTCGATCAGCGCCGCTTCGCCAGCGCCCTGCGTAGGCCCCAGACGAGGAAGATGACCATGAGCATCGTGCTTGGCCCGAACCAGTACGGCAAGGCGGAGAACCGGGTGGTCCGGATCTACCGCGACCATCCGCGCCACGAGATCCGCGACATCAACGTCTCCAGCGCCCTCCGGGGGGACTTCACCGCCGCCCACCTGACCGGGGACCAGAGTCGGGTGCTGCCGACCGACACCCAGAAGCAGACGATCTTCGCGTACGCCAAGGAGCTCGGCGTGGGCGAGATCGAGGAGTTCGCCCTCGCCCTGGGGCGGCACTTCGTGAACGACACCGAGCCGGTGGAGGGCTGCCGGATCGAGATCGACGAGTACGACTGGGAGCGGGTCCAGGTCGGCGGCGTCGAGCACAACCACACCTGGGTGCGGAAGGGGCAGGAGACCCGGACCACGGTGCTGACGATCGACGGGAAAGGCTCCGGCCGGGAGGAGCACCTGGTGTCGGGGTTCAAGGACCTGGTCGTACTGAAGTCGACCGGCTCGGAGTTCAAGGACTTCCTGGTCGACGATTACACGACGTTGGCCCCCACGACGGACCGGATCATGGCGACGTCGCTGATCGCCCGCTGGCGCTATATCGGAACCGCTGTCGACTGGGGCAAGGCGTACGGCAGCATCAAGCAGATCCTGCTCGAGCAGTTCGCCGAGGTGCACAGCCTGGCGCTGCAGCAGACCCTGTACGAGATGGGCCGGGCGGTGCTGGAGGCGCGCGACGAGGTGGCCGAGATCAAGTTCTCCGCACCCAACAAGCACCACTTCCGCTATGACCTGTCGCCGTTCGGACTGGAGAATGCAGGCGAGGTCTTCCACGCCGACGACCGCCCGTACGGACTGATCCAGGCCATGGTGCTGCGGGATGACGCGCCGCCGGCCGGTCGGGCCTGGGACACCATCCCCGGTTTTGCCTGATGATCGTCCTTGAAGGCGGCGTACGTCCGGATGAACGAGCCGACCCGAGCCGAGGGGACCCGATGACCGCGCACGACCGGTCCTCCCTAGTCTGACTATGGCTGTCCATCCATCCGTGCGCACGATCGGAGGCCGCGCCTTGCCCCTCACGCCGGGCACCCCGGGCCTCACCGAGGAGGACCTGGAGGCCATCGACCGGCGGCTGGCCGCGGACGACGCGGCGCGCGAGCGGGCGTATCCGGGGGC
>DASQUF010000176.1:0-3969 GCA_035641435.1 Propionibacteriaceae bacterium
AGTCCGACCAGCCGCAGGTGCGGCGCTACCAGCGGATCGATCGCCTGGCGCCCCGCTTTGAGGCCACCCGGTTCGACGTGTTCCCGGGCGGCTGTGTCACCGCCCAAGCGGCCGTGCCGGCAGCCAACCGGGCCGAGGTCATCAGCGAGCTGGCCACGATCCTTCACTACACCAGCCGGCAGGCCCTCCAACAGGCGCTGGACCAGCGCTCGGATGGGCGACTGCGGCTCGACCCACCGACTCCTGGATGAGGGGATGATTCGAGTATGGCAAGGACGACGCATGTTCTGGAGCAGCTCGATCCTGCGCGGCGGACCGCGGTCTGCGCGGTGCATGGTCCGGTCCGGATCCGTCGCCGAATGCGGCTAGGATCCTGGCACTGTGAGCTCGAGCTCCGCGAAGCCCGGGAAGCCAAGCGCTGGCAGCGAAACGCCGGATCAGAACGGTTGGCTAGGGCCTTGAACCGGAGCCCGGGGCCTGAGTTTCCATCCACAGGCGCTAACCAGCCAGAACCACCGCTGGACAAATGACGCGGCGTCCCTGTCGCGATGCAAGGTCCCGGCAAAGTCGCGATTTGTCTGGTTCGTACCACCGGCCGGGTTGGCCCGGTCTCAGGTGGCAGACAGCTCGGCGTGTGGTGTCGCGAGAGCGACTGGAGACCAATTCGAACTTTCGGTCCTTTGCCGAGGCCCTGGGCAGCGGAGGCTGCCAGCACCGCGGAAACGGCGGGCACCACCGGCCGGACACCTGGAACGGCGACACTTGGCCAGCGGAGACTGCGGACGTCCAGGAGCAGACTGCGTCAGCCCCCCCGGGCCAGGCGCCACGTCCGGCCCTTTGACCGCCGCAGCCGACACCGGCGAGGCCGTGTAGCTGTCGGTTTGGCAGACCGGAACCATCCCTACGACGTCTGACAGCATCCGCGTCAGCTGGTCCCGGACCAGCTGAAACCGGCGATCGGCTTGGCCAGGTGATGCCGGTTCAGCGTGTAGTCCACCGCGACCTCAGCGGCGCGACCCGCCAAGTCGTGGTCCTCAGGCCGCGCTGTACATCGGCGCGCATCTGATCATAAGATCCCCGAACTTCGGCTGCCGCCCGCATGCTGACACGGTGACGAGCTTGTCGCTGTCTCGCCCGTACCGGCCTGCCACCTGGGCGCAGCCGGCTAGGAGGGGCATCGTGCGTTCACGGACTGGTCTTGTCGCCCTGGTCATCTTCGTTCTCGTGGTCGCGGTCGCATGCACCTCCGGGTCGGCGAGCCGCTCCAGCTCGCCTGCCTCGCCCACGACCGCGGCGCATCATGCTACCGATACGACCGTTGCCCCAGCCGCCGCCGATGGGTCACCGAAGGAGTTGGGGGCCCAGTTCGAGCAACTCCTCGGGCAGCACGCGCTGCTGGCGATGCGGCTCACGCGCAGCGCGGTGATGAACGCCTCGGATTTCCGGCAGGTGGTCGAGACGTCGCTGGAGGCCAACACCGACGCGCTGAGCCAGCTCGTCGGGACGGCCTACGACGACACCCAGGGTGCCCGCTTCAAGCAGTTGTGGCAGGGGTACGTCACCGACCTCTCGGCGTATGCCAACGGCGCGGCCAGCCAGGACGCGTCGGCCAAGCAAGCGGCGCGGGCCTCGCTCATGGGGTACTGCGACGACTACGGCGCCTGGTTGGCCGGGGCGAGCAACGGCCAGGTCCAAGCTGGCGACGCCGTGCGCAGCGCGCGGAGGCGCGTCCAGGGGCTCATCAAGCAGGTCGACGCCTACGCCGCAGGCGACTACGGCCAGGCATACAAGATCGAGCGCCAGGCCTACCAGAACACGTTCACGGCCGGGGCCACGCTGGCCAAGGCGAGCGTCACGCCCAAGGCCGCGGCCGCCCTGGATGCGCCGCCGGAGCGGCTGCGTTCGGCGTTTGCCATGCTGCTGGGTGAGCACATGGAGCTGATCATCGACGCGCAGCGGGCGACCTTTGCCGGGTCGAGCGAGTTCAAGGCGGCCGCCGCGCAGGTCAACGCCAACAGCGCCACCCTCGCCCAAGCGATGGGCGCGATCGTCGGCCCCAAGAAGGCCGCCGAGTTCCAGTCGGCGTGGGCCAACCACGTCGAGGGGCTGCTGGCCTACTCCACCGCGGTCGCCGGCAACGACGAGGCCGCAAAGACCACGGCCGCGCAGAACCTGGACGGGTTCGCCTCCAGGCTCGCGCTGTTCCTTAGTGACATCGTCCGCAACGAGCTTCCCGTCACGGCCCTCACCGACGTCCTGTCGGTGCACGACACCCATCTGGTCGACCAGGTCGACGCCTACGCCGCAAACGACTACGCCAAGGCCCAACAGATGCAGCTGGAGGGCTACCAGCAGATGCTCGGCGTGGCCAGCACCCTGGTCGGCGCGATCCAAAAGACGGTGAAGCCCGGGTTGCCCGTCGGCGGCTCCCAGACCGGCGGCGGTGGCACAGCCCAGCGGCGCGATGACCTGGGGTAGACGGCCGCTCGCGGTCGGCGCGGCCGCCCTGGCACTGCTCGTCGGCTGCTCCGGGTCGGACCCACGCCTCGCCGACCCGGACCCGGCGACCGGCTCCCAGACGCCGGACCAGACAGCCAGCCCCCAGCGACCGGACCCGGCAGCCGGTGGGCTGGACGCTGCCCGCGGCTTCCGCTCGGCGCGGGACTACCGGGCAACACCCCTCCCCGTCCGGGTCCAGATCCCGAAGATCCGCGTCGCCAGCTCCCTGGACCGGCTGGGCCGGGCGCGGGACGGGACGGTCGAGGTGCCGAGCCGGTGGGGCGTGGCCGGCTGGTACGCGCTCGGCCCGCGTCCAGGCGACCCAGGCTCGGCGGTGATCTTGGGGCACGTCGACTCCAGGCGCGGCCCGGCGGTGTTCTTCCGGCTCCGCGAGCTGCGTCGGGGCGACGAGATCAAGGTCACGCGCGCGGACCGATCGTCGGCGCGGTTCGTGGTCGAGCGGACCGCGCAGTACGACAAACAGCAGTTCCCGACCGATGACGTGTACTACCCCACCCTGACCCCTGCGCTGCGGCTGGTGACCTGCGGCGGGCAGTTCGACTACAGCACAGGGCACTACCGGTCCAACATCATCGTCTTCGCCACGCTCAGGACCTGACCCTCCCGCTCCGGTTCAGGGGATGCGCAGCTGGCACTGGTCCACGATCTGGCGGTAGTCGGCCAGCGCGCGCTCAAAGCTGGCCGACTCGCTCGCCCCGGCCTGCAGCGACGGCGCGGTCTTCTCGACCACCTCGCGGCCGGAGAGGTTGCGATTGGCCGGGTCGCTCATGATCCTGCTGTACTCGGCCAGCTCCCGCTGCAGCTTGACGGCGCTGGCGAGCATCGTGTTGGCCCGGTCCACCGCCGTCTTGCACGCCGGCGCGGCGACCGGGCCAACGCGGGTGGTGTCGGGGCTGTGCGTCGCGGACGAGGCGCCGGCGACCCCCGCGTTGCCGCGGGCCGGTCGGTCGTCGGACCAGGCAACCGCGCCGACAAAGACGCCGCCGACCAGCGCCAGGGCGACCAGCAGGCCGGTGAGCAGCAGCCAGCGCCTGGAGGGCCGCCGCGGCTCCGGCTCGGGCGCGGGCGATGGCTGCGCCGCCGCGGCCTTGGCGCGTTCGCGCTGCTGCTGGAGATCGGAGACGTAACGCTGAAGAGCCTCGAGCTGGCGGTTGAGGTCGTCCTGCTCTGGAGGCATGCCCCCCCTCCCTTTGGGTCCGCGTGGTGGGACGCCGGAGCGCAACCACCGAGCACGCGTGCCCGCCTTGGTGCGACGAGAACCACCGCCGAGCCTATCCGGCATCCTGGCCGAGTGCGACCTTCCCAGCTAGCGGCCCGGCCGCGGGCGCCCGCTGTGAGTGGCTAGGGGATCGTGCCGTCGTTCGTGTCGCCCTCGGCGGCGGCGAAGTCGGTCGTCGTGTCGGTGCCGGAGCCGCCGCTGAAGCGGTCGGCGCCCGGCCCGCCGGTGAG
>DASQUF010000177.1:0-7071 GCA_035641435.1 Propionibacteriaceae bacterium
GTGATGGACGGTAACGGGCGCTGGGCCAAGGCCCGTAACCTGCCGCGGACCGAGGGCCACGCCCGCGGCGAGGACTCGCTGTTCGACGTGATCGGCGGAGCGATCGAGGTCGGCATCCGCTACCTGTCGGCGTACGCGTTCTCGACGGAGAACTGGAGCCGCTCACCGGAGGAGGTGCGCTGGCTGATGGGGTTCAACCGGGACGTGATCCGGCGCCGCCGCGACCAGCTGGACGCGATGGGGGTGCGGGTCCGCTGGGCCGGGCGCCGCCCCCGGCTGTGGCGCAGCGTGATCCGCGAGCTGGAGGACGCCGAGCAGCGCACGCTCGGCAACGACGTGCTGACCCTGCAGTTCTGCGTCAACTACGGCGGCCGGGCCGAGATCGTCGACGCCGCCCGCCGGGTGGCCGAGCTGGCGGCCGCCGGACGGCTGGACCCGGCCAAGCTGACCGAGGAGCGGTTCCGCCGGTTCCTCGACGAGCCCGAGATCCCCGACGTGGACCTGTTCGTCCGCTCCTCGGGGGAGCAGCGGACCTCGAACTTCCTGCTCTGGCAGAGCGCGTACGCGGAGATGGTCTTCCTGGACCGGCTCTGGCCGGACTTCGACCGCCGGGACCTTTGGCGGGCGGTCGAGGCGTACGCCGGCCGTCACCGACGGTACGGCGGAGCCGTGCCGAACCCGGTCGAAGGTGACCCCGGCCGCTAGTGTCGTGCCGCGGCACGGCACTAGCAGTTGCTGCAGGTACCGAAGATCTCCAGGTCGTGGCTCACCTCGCGGAAGCCGTGCTCGGCGGCGACGGCGTTCGCCCAGTGCTCGACGACCGGCCCGGAGACCTCCACGGCCCGGCCACAGGACCGGCAGACCAGATGGTGGTGGTGGCCGGTCGAGCAACGCCGGTAGGCGGCCTCGCCGTCGCCGGTGCGGATCACGTCCACATCACCGCTGTCGGCGAGCGCCTGCAGCGTGCGATACACGGTGGTCAGGCCGATGCGATTGCCCTGGTGCCGCAGCTCGTCGTGCAGCTGCTGGGCGGTCCGGAACTCCTCCAGCTCGCCCAGAATCTCGTTCACCGCCGTCCGCTGCCGAGTGCTGCGCCGAGCGGGGCCGCCCATTTCGGCCATCAGTGCTCGTCGTAGTGGTCGGCATGGGCGGCGTGCCGGTGGCCGTCGTGCAGGTAGTCGACGTGGTCGCCGTGCTGGATGCTCTCGTGGCCGCAGGCCGCACTGTGCAGATGGCGATGCTCGGCGGACTCCGGCTCGGCCGCGTCCGACCTAGCCCGCGGCGGCACAGCCCTCAACCGGCGTCGGCGGGCGAGCAGCACCGAGATCGGCCAGCTGAGCGCGAAGACCGCGATGGCCAGCACCACGATCAGCGCTCCCGGCGCGGTGTCGAGGGAGAACGACAGCGCGGCGCCGCCCACGGAGACCGCCACCCCGAGGGCCATGGCCAGGGCCAGGGCCGCCACGAAACCGCTGACCAGGTTCCGCGCAGCCGCCACGGGCACCACCATCAGCGCGCTGACCAGCAGCAGCCCCACGGTGCGCATCGCCACCGTCACGGTGACCGCGGCCAGGACCACGACCAGCAGGTTGTAGAAGCGGACGGGCAGCCCCTGGACCCGGGCGAACTCCTCGTCGCTGGTCACCGCGAAGAGCTGGGGAGTCAGCCCGACGGTCGGCACCAGCACGAGCACGGCAAGGACGCCGACCACTACCAGGTCGCTCGCGGTGACCGAGGTGAGGGAGCCGAACAGGTACGCGGACAGGGCTCCCGCGCCCGCCCCGGCGATGCCGGACATCAGCACACCGGCCGCCAGCCCGCCGTAGAACAGCACGGCCAGCCCGACGTCACCGGTGGCCCGGCCGAACTGGCGCAGCAGCTCGACGGCGACCGCGCCGGCCACGGCGGTCGCCACGGCTACGGGGATCGGGGCCTGCCCGGTGAGCAGGGCCAACCCGACGCCGGCGATCGCGACGTGGCCGAGCCCGTCGCCCAGCAGGCTGAGCCGGCGCTGCACGATGTAGGTCCCGATCGCGGGTGCGATCAGCCCGGTCAGCAGCGCGGCCAGCAGGGCTCGCTGCATGAAGGGGTAGCTGAGCAGCTCGATCATCGCGTATGCCGCCCGTCGAGGCCGGGCTCGCTGAGGCCGGTGGTGTCGGCGACGGGTCCAGGCCGGTCAGGTTGGGGGTGATCGTGGGTGTGCACCGCGAGATCGGCGTCCGCCGACACGACCCGCCCGTCCCGGAGCCGGACCACCCGGTCGATCAACGGCGCCAGCGGCCCGGCCTCGTGCAGCACCACCAGGAGGGCGATTCCGGCCGCCAGTCGGTGGGAGAGCAGCTCGGCCAGCACCTCTTGGTGCTCGAGGTCCACACCGGCCGTCGGCTCGTCCAGGAGCAGCAGGTCCGGGCCGCCGGCCAGGGCGCGGGCAATCATCACCCGCTGCTGCTGGCCGCCGGACAGATGAGCCAGTTCGACGTACGCTCGGCTGGCCAGGCCGACGGCATCCAGGGCAGTTTCGACAGCCCGCCGGTCGTCGCGGCTCGCGGGTCGGAAGGGCAGGCGCCGGGCCAGCCGCCCGGATGCGACCACCTCGTGGACCTTTGCCCCGGCGAGCCCGGCGGTGGAGCGCTGGGGGACGTAGCCGATCCGGTGCCAGGCTCGGAAGCGGTCCGGGGGCTCGCCGAACAGCCGGACCTGGCCGGCCTGAAAGGGCACCAGGCCGAGCGCCGCGCGGACCAGCGTGGTCTTCCCGGACCCGTTGCCGCCGAGCAGGGCCACCGCCTCGCCAGGCCGCACCGACGCCGTCACGCCGTGCAGCACCGCGGAGCCGCCGAGCTCGACGACCAGGCCATCGGTGGCCAGCGCGGGGGTCTGGCTGTCGCTCAACGGCATCCGTTGGCCGTCCTGAGCGCCGTCAGATTGGACCGCATGACCGAAAGGTAGTCCGTGCCGCGCGAGTCCGCGGTGATGCCTTCGACCGGGTCGAGGACGTCGGTCTCGAGCCCGAGGTCGCCCGCGATGGACCTGGCGACGTCGGGGGAGACGAGCGTCTCGTAGAAGATCGTGGTGATGCCGTGCTCCTTCGCCTTTGCCTGCACCTCGGCGATCCGGGCGGGGGAGGGTTCGGCATCGGGGCTCAGCCCGCTGATCCCGATCTGGGTCAGCCGGTACCGCTTCGCAAGGTAGCCGAACGCGGTGTGGGAGGTGATGAACTCCGTCCGCTCACAGCTCTCGAGCGCGCTGGTGTACTCGTCACCGAGCGTGGCCAGATCGGTCTCCAGCGCCTTGGCGTTGGCGGCGTAGTCGGCCGCTCGGTCGGGGTCGACAGCGGACAGCCGCTCGGCGACGGCCGTGCCGATGGTGGCCAGGTGCGCCGGATCCAGCCAGACGTGCGGATCGAGCCCGCTCTCCTCGGCGTGCTCCTGGCCCTCGGGGTGCGCCTCCCCGTCGGTGTGTTCCAGGTTGTGCTCGGTGCCGAGGTCCTGCAGCGGCACCACCGTGGTCGTGTCCAGCGCGTTGTCCCCGTCGCTCTGGGCCACCGCGTCGTCCACTGCCGGCTGGAACGAGTGCTCGTAGACGATCAGGTCGGCCTCGAGAACGCTGGCGGTCTGCTTCGGGCTCAGCTCGAGGTCGTGCGGCTCACTCCCGGGCTGGGTGAGGCTGGCGACCTGGCCGTGGCTTCCGGCGACCCGCTCGGCGACGAACTGGAAGGGGTACGCCGCCGCCACGATTGTCACCTGGTCGGCGCCCGCCGTGATCTCCGCCGACCCGGCCTGACCGCAGCCGGCGACGCCGAGCGCGGAGGCACCGGCGAGCAGGGCAGCAGCGCTGGTCCTTCGTAGCATGAAAACCATTTTCATTTGTGACCGGTGCGGTCGTCAAGTCGGGCCAGTTGTACAGGTCGTTACGCCGTTCGCACCCTTTCCTCGCGTTCGCTGCAGCTGTAGAGGGTGCCAAGGCGAGGAGAGGGTGCGAACGCCGAATGAGCAGGACGGCGCCGCCTAGAAGCGGAACACCGCGAGGGCGACGAGAAGTGCGAGGATCAGCACCCGCCAGATCCGGCCGCCGGTGCTCGCCACCGGCCAGGACAGGTAGGCGATCCAGCCGACGAAGAGCAGCACCAGGGCGAGCGCTACCAGGCCGACGGCCAGCGGCGCCAGCACGCCGACCGCGATCAGCGTGATGGTGATCAGCGGCACGCCGAACTGCGGCAGCGCCTGCAGCCGCTGCAGCAGCGGGCGGCTGACGTCCTCGATCCGGGAGCGCAGCGAACCGGCCGGTGTCGGCGTACTCACCGCAGGGCCAGGCGCCGCGGAACGCCCATCGAACCCGCCGCGTCGGGGGTCACCGCCTTGTCCACCCGCTCCAGGAGCTGGTCGAACACGTTCATCCGGTCGAACTGCAACGCCTGGGCGCGGGCCCGCGCGGCCATGTCGGCCCGTTCCGGCAGCGGCATGGTCACCGCGAGGTCGAGCGCCGCGGTGATCGAGGTGGGGCTGTCCACCGGCACGATCAACGCCGTGTCGCCGACGGCCTCGCCGATCCCACCGGTGTCGGTGGTGATCACCGGCCCGCCGCCGGCCAGCATCTTCTCCACCAGGGCGATGCCGAACGTCTCGACGAACTCCGGCCGCGGCTTGCTGGGCAGCACGAAGGCCGCGCAGCCGGCCATCAGGTGCGGCTTCTCGTCGTCGTCGACGTCGTCCAGGAAGCGGATCCGGGCCTCCGCAGGGGAGCCCGCCGCGACGTCGTGCAGGTACTCGGCCTGGGGTCCATCGCCGGCGATGACCAGGGTCAGCTCCGTCGACGCGGAGCTGTCGGCGAACCCGGCGATCAGGTCGTCCACGCCCTTGGCGTGGGCCAGCCGCGACAGGAAGAGCACGTAGCCGTTGGGCGCCAGCCCCCGCGCGGCCAGCACCCGGTCGGACTCCGCGGGATCCAGGTCGAGGAAGGCGGCGGTATTGACGGCCGGGTAGGAGATGGCCACCCGCTCCCGGCACCGGTCCCCGAACGTCGTGCCGTGCCGGGCGTCGACCTGGTCGGCCGAGGTGATGATCAGCTCGCGGGTGTAGTCCGACACGGCCACCGGCACATCGCTGTCCAGGTACGCCGAGAGCACCTGGGCGGCCGCGCCGAACTGGCCGGCGGCCACGCAGGAGCGGACGACGTTGGTCACGTCCGAGCCCACCGCCTCGGCGATGGTGGTCACCGGAACCGGCAGGCCGGTGGTCTTGGCTACCCGCAGCGCGTCCGAGACGGCGATGGTGTGCGGGATCAGGTAGAGCGACATGCACACCGTCGGCACCCCGTCGGTGAACAGCTCGACCAGCCGCCCGGTCATCCCGGCCAGGTGCCGCCCGTCGGGGACCTTGTAGTCGCCCACCGGCTCCGGGCGCTCCACCTCGATGCCCTCGCTGTAGGGGAGTACTCCTTCGAGCGGCTTGAGCGGCAGGCCCGAGGACTCGAGCAGGTCGAGCGGCCAGGTGACGATGCGCACCTCGGTGAAGCCGCGGTGCAGCGCGGCCTCGGCCAGGTTGCGCGCTTCGCCGGAGTGTCCGCAGATCACCGGATCGGCGCGTACCACGATCACCAGCCGGCGGCGCGGTGGTCCGGCCTCGGCCGGCTGGGGGTCCATCCAGGCTCCCATTCTCTTCCTCCCGGATATCGAGTCGGTCGGTGCTGAGTCTGAGGTTGCGGGATCGCTCCGGTCAACCGGTGATGTTGGCGGGCCACGGGGCCGTCGAGCTTCGGGGAAAGCCCGACCCTGACTGGGAGACCGACGGTGGTCGGGTGGTTGTACCCCAGTCCGACGGTTCCGAACCCAGCCGAATGACCAGCGTGCCCCCGAGATGCAGCTCGCGGGCCGTCAGCCAGCTCCGCTCCAGCGGCTCGTCGTTGAAGGTCACCGCCTGCACGTACTGGGTCGGGCCGTCGGCCTCCGGCTCCAGGAATCCCTCCGTCTCGATCGCCAGCTCCGCGGTGTTCAACCGGATCCGCGACTGGACGAACGCCGGGGCGTTGACCAGGTAGAGGCTCTGTCCGGCGACCGGGAACAGGCCCAGCGACGCCCAGACGTACCAGGAGCTCAGCCCGCCGGAGTCGTCATTGCCGGGCAACCCGCCCCGGCCCAGCCCGAACATGTTGTGCAAGGCCGCGTGCACCACCTCGGCGGTCCGATCCGGTCGGCCGATGTAGTGGTAGGCCCATGGGACCTCCATGTCCGGCTCGTTGTTCAAGCCCTCGAACCGGTTCAGCGCGTACCCGGCGGACAGCTCATCCACGGTCGGCCGTTCGCCGACCTGCTTGACCGGGTCCGCGCCGTAGCCGAAGAAGCTGTCCAGCATGGCCAGGAACGGCTCGTCACCCCCGGCCAGCTCGATCCGGGCCTGCATGTCGTGCAGGATCCGGAAGGAGTAGTTCCACTTGCCGCCCTCGTAGTACGCCGAGTCGACCAACAGCCCGCTTTCGGGGTCGAAGGCGTTGACCCAGCGCGTCGCCAGCTCCTCGAACTGGTCGGCGAGGGCGTGGTCGCCGACGTAGCGGGCCACCGTGGCGGTGCACCGGTAGCCGAAAGCGATGTCGAGGGTGTGGGTGATCGGGTGGGTCACGCCGCGGATCAGGAACTCCTCCCCGTACGCGCGGCGCAGGTCGTTGTCCATGTGGCACAGCGCCCAGTCCCAGTCCACACCGTTGACCCCCAGCTGGCACAGGTCGGCGAGGAAGGTGTGGCACAGGGCGCTGCCCTGCCGGGAGAACCGGTCGGCGCCCTTGGCCATCCGGTAGCCGATCGGCAGGTTCCCCTCCTCCTCGCAGATGTTCAGCATCGCGTTGGCCAGCTCGGCAGCGCGGGCGGGGAACAGGGCGGTCATCAGGGGCAGCTGGGTCCGGTAGATGTCCCACATGGTGCAGATGTCGAACGCGAACGGACCGTTGCTCGGCCAGAACGGGCTCTCGCCGGTGGCGAAGCAGGGCTTGATCAGCGAGTGGTACAGCGCGGTGGCGAAGACCGTCTTCCGCGCCGGCGACGCCGTCTCGACCTTGATCGTGTCCAGGTGCTCCCGCCAGGCC
>DASQUF010000178.1:0-8718 GCA_035641435.1 Propionibacteriaceae bacterium
CCTGCCGATAAGCCGACGGAGGAGATCCGGGCGACCTAATGGTTCAGTGCTCAAACGGCACGTCATCCCACCAGCCCAACAACCTCCTCACCAACCACCAGGGGCACGATCTAGGAGTAGACCTCAAGAGTCTGGATCAAACAGTGCTCACCCGGCGGCGGCTCGGACACCAGTTTTGGCCAGCAGCCCGCCGGTGCACCCCCATTAGGATCTCTACTCGTGAGCGAACAGGGCCTTCGGGCGGCGCAGGAGAAGATGGCCACCGCCCAGATTGCGCAGCCGGCGATCGACGTGTTCACCGCCTACTACCGCCAGCTGGAGCAGGGGGTGACCGGGTTCATCGCCGAGGACAGCATCGAGCCGCTCACCGATCCCGACCTGATCAACGACGTCACGGTCGCGGAAAGCCAGGCCAGGAAGGCGCTCTCCGCGACGGTGATGATCAAGCTCAACGGCGGGCTCGGCACCTCGATGGGGATGGAACAGGCGAAGTCCCTGCTGCCGGTCCGCGACGGCCGCACGTTCCTGGACCTGATCGTGGCGCAGGTCCGCGCCGCCCGGTCCGCATACGAGGTCAAGCTGCCGTTGATCTTCATGAACAGCTTTCGCACCCGGAATGACACGCTCGCGGCGCTGGGCCGCTACGACAACTTGGCCGTCGACGGCCTCGACCTCGACTTCCTGCAGAGCCAAGAGCCCAAGCTGCGGGCCGATGACCTCACCCCGGTGGAGTGGCCGGCCGACCCGAGCCTGGAGTGGTGTCCGCCCGGTCACGGTGACCTCTACACCTCGCTGACCACCTCCGGGGTGCTGGATCGGCTGCTCGAGCTGGGCTACCGGTACGCCTCGGTGTCCAACTCCGACAACCTCGGTGCGGCTCCGAACGCGACGATTGCCGGCTGGTTCGCCGCCAGCGGCGCCCCGTATGCGGCGGAGGTGTGCCGGCGGAGCGCGGCGGACCGCAAGGGTGGCCACCTGGCCGTCCGGAAGGCCGACCGGCAGCTGATTCTGCGCGACACCGCGCAAACGGCGAAGGAGGAGATGACCTACTTCACCGACGAGCACCGGCACCCCTACTTCCACACCAACAACCTGTGGTTCGACCTGACGGCGCTGGCCCGCACCCTGGCCGAACGGAACTCGGTGCTGGGCCTGCCGATGATCAAGAACGTCAAGACGGTCGACCCGTCGGACTCCTCCTCACCGGAGGTGATCCAGATCGAGAGTGCGATGGGTGCAGCGATCGAGGTCTTCCCGGGGGCTACGGCGATCGGGGTGGGCCGGGAGCGCTTCCTGCCGGTGAAGACCACCAACGACCTGCTGGTGCTGCGCTCCGACGTGTACGAGGTGGCCGAGGACGGGCGGCTGGTCAAGCAGGACGCCCCGGCGCCGCTGGTGGACCTGGACTCGCGCTTCTACAAGACGATCGCGGAGTTCGAGCGGCGGTTCGCGGCGGGCGCACCCTCACTGCAGCAGGCCACCCGGTTGGCCGTGCAGGGGGACTGGACCTTCGAGGCCGCGGTCACCGTGGTCGGTGACGTCACGCTCGAGGACGCCGGCGAGTCCCGGACAGTGCCGGCTCAGACGGTGCTGACGACCTCGTCGTAGTCCAGGCGTGGCTGACGCGGCCGGTAGGCCGCCCCGGTGGCGTATCCGAGGTTCATCAGCATCAGGGTGCGGTACCGACCGTCCGGGAAGAACTCGCGGTCGATTCCGTCCCGGTCGAAGCCCTCCATCGGCCCGGCGGCCAGCCCGGCCGCGCGTACGCCGACGATGAAGTAGCCGATCTGCAGCAGGGCGCTGCTGGTCGCCTCGGCGTTGTCGGCCTCGACGGCCAGCAGGGCGATCAGGGGCGCGGAGTCGGCCTTCGGCCGGTTGCGGAGGTTGACGTGACGAAGGACGCGCTCCCGGGCCTCAGGGCTGCGGACAAGCACGACCCGGAGCGGCTGGCCGTTCCGACCCGTCGGGCCCCACTTCACCAGGTCGTAGATCGCGCGCATGGTGGCGTCGCTGACCGGGGCGTCGGTGAAGTGCTGCGGGGTTCGCGCCTGTCGGAACAGCAGGTCCTGGACGTCCGCATCGATCAGCAGACTGCCGGCCAGCTGCTCCTCGAAGGCGGCGAGATCGGTGACGGGGGTAGCGATGTCGGTCACGGAGGTTGAACGATCAACTATCCGGATCTATTTCCTGGCATGCGGGCTCCCCTCGCCGGCCGTGTGAGGATGGCGCCGTGCCTGAGGAGACGATCTATCCCGCCTGGCATCAGGCCTTGGCGTACGCGGTCACCGGACAGAGCCTGCCGGATCTCGGCCGACAGCGACAGCCGGATGTTCCGACGCTGGCTGCCCAGCTCGAACAGCTCGCCGCGAGTCGCGACATCGACCTCAGCTGGTCGGCGGCCGACACCGACTATGTGGTCCCACCTGAGCTGATGGAGGGCATCGGTGCCGCTCAGTTCTGGGCGGCGCTCGGCCAGCTGCGCCGCGCGCTCGGCGTGGCGGCGCCGGGTTCACCCGCGGCGGTCACCGCCGATCGCTCGCTGACTCCGGAGGAGAGCCGACTGATGTCGGAGCGTCCGCCGCATCACTGAGGCGCCGTGAACCTTTTCACACCAAGACCTCAATCGAACCACCAAGGCCGCGGCCGAAGCCGGCTTGACGAACGTGTCGACCCTGGAGGCGGACGGGGAGAATCATCCGGGAGCGGGCGCGCCTGGGTAGCCCCAGCCCGGCCAGCCGGGTCCGTTCAGCCTGGGCGGGCCGGGGTGGTCGAGGAGGCTCTGCGTACGGCTGGCATTTCCGAGATCACCGTCGAGACCGTGCTGGCGCCGCTGCGCCGGCCGTCGGCCGTCGGCCTGTGTCCGGTTCGAGCGGGAGTCCTTCGGCGCCCTGCACCAGATGCTCAGCGGTGTCCGGGCGGACGAGCGGCCGGGCGTCTGGACTGAGATCGAGCAGGCGCTGAGCCGCTTCAAGACCGCGGACGGCCTCGAGGGCCCGTATGAGCTGCTTTGTGGCCGCCGTCCGAGCTACGCGCGGATCCAGTTGAAGCGCATTTCCACAACCCCTCGACAGGCTCAGGGCGTGTCAGCTCAGAGCTGGGTGTTGCGCTCCCGGAGGAGGTCGCGGATTTCGGCCAGCAGGTCGTCGGTCGACGCGGCCTGCTCCGGCTCGCCCTTCTCCCGGATGGCGCTGAGCCTGTTGTACGGCACCACCACCGCGAAGTAGAGCGCCAATGCCGTGAAGACGAACGTCAGCAGTGCCGTCAGGAAGTTGCCGATGTTGATGCCGACCACGTCGAGCTGGCTCAGCCCCTCCACCCGGACGATCAGGCCGAGTATGTCGAGCAGGATCTGGGTGAAGGCCTCCACGACGGAGGCGAACACCACCCCCATGATGAACGCGACCGCCAGCTCGATCAGGTTGCCCCGCAGGAGGAAGTCTCGAAATCCCTTCATGGCCGCGAACGGTAATTTGGGTTATCGCCAGATGACGGTCAAGGTCGCCGAGACCGCCGCCCGGGCCAGCACCCGTGCCGTCTCCGGATCGACCTCGACGAGCACGAGGGCGCCAGTCCGATCGGCGCCGGCCTCCGGGTCGGAGGGGGTCGGGACGGTCACCACCCGCACCGCACGGCCGGCCACGAACGCCTGCTCGGCCTGCGGGTCGGCGGCCAGCACGTCGACCACGTCGCCGGCTCGCAGCAGCGCGGTCGTCTCGGCGTCGGCCAGGCGCAGCGGGGCCAGGACGCTTTCCGGCGAGGCCCGAGCCGAGACCACGGCGAACCCGGTCAGCACCTGCCCCCGGGGCACGGGGGCGGCCAGCGTGCGCCCGACCAGGGCGGCCGGGTCGGCGACGGTGTCGTCCGGAGCGTCGGCGGCCACGATCTGGCCCACCTCGAGGTCGTCGAGATCCAACTGGGTCCCGCCCTCGAGCGCGGTCGCGGCCCGGACTACGGTCACGGTCGGCGGTCCCTCCGGGGCGGCGGCGGCCAGACCGGTCAACACGGCGGCCAGTACCGCGAGCAGAGCTAGCTTGCGCCGGTGCCAGGAGACGGCCCGGCGAAAGCTCAGCCAGGGCCGTCGTGGGCGACGGGTCTTGTCCTTCATGCCCGGAGGCTAAGGACGCGCGGCGCCGCCGGCCGCGCTATCCACAGGCTAGGTGGAGCTGGCTCCACCTGTGGACGAAGCTCCCGAGGCGGCCGGTTGCTTGGTCGCGCCCGACCCGTTCGTCGCCTTGGCCGCAGCCGGCTCCTTGGCGTCCTTCTTCTCCTTGGGAGCCGGCGAGTCCTTGGACTCGCCCTTGTCCTTGTCGCCCGAGCCGCCGTCGCCGTTGGTGGTGCGGCTGTCGGTGCGGTAGAAGCCCGAACCCTTGAACACCACGCCGACGGCGTTGAACACCTTGCGCAGGGAGCCGCCGCAGTTCGGGCACTCGGTCAGCGCGGCGTCGCTGAACCTCTGCACAGCCTCCAGGTCGTGGCCGCACTCGGTGCATCGGTACTGATAGGTGGGCATTCGGGCTCTCTCCGGCGGGATCGGCTGGCACTCAAGCATAACGACTGCTAACTAATGGTCACGCCCGGAGGCTCGTCCAGGTGCGGCGGAGGAGAGCTGACGAACCTCCGGGCGTGACCACTGTGCATGCTTGCCACGATGACCATGCATGCCGACCAGCTGCACGTCCCGCTCGAGACCGTGCGCCGCCTGATCGCCGAACAGTTCCCCGAGTGGGCCGCTCTGCCGGTCCGACCCCTCGCGTCGGCGGGCACCGTCAACGCCCTGTTTCGGATCGGCGACCAGCTCACCGGCCGGTTTCCGCTGCAGCCACTCGAGGTGGCGGAGGCCCGCCGGTGGCTGGAGGAGGAGGCCGAGGCGGCCCGCGAGCTGGCGGGCCGGACGGCGTACGCCACCCCGGAGCCGGTTGCGATCGGCCAGCCCGGGCCCGGCTACCCACTGCCGTGGTCGGTGCAGACCTGGGTGCCGGGCACTCCGGCAGCGGAGGAGGACCCTGGCGGCTCGGTGGCCTTCGCGCACGACCTCGCCGAGTTCATCGCCGGCGTGAGGTCGATCGACACCAGAGGCCGGCGGTTCGCCGGGGCCGGTCGAGGCGGGGACCTCCGGGCGCACGACGCCTGGATGGAGGAGTGCTTCGAACGCAGCGAGCACCTCGTCGACGTTCCCCGGCTCCGGCGGACGTGGGTGAGTCTGCGCGAGCTGCCGCGGACCAGTCCGGACATAACGACCCATGGCGACCTCACGCCGGGCAACGTGCTGGTCACCGCCGGTCGCCTCGCCGGCGTGATCGACGTTGGCGGCCTCGGCCCGGCGGACCCGGCGCTGGACCTGGTGGCCGCCTGGCACCTGCTCGAGGCCGGTCCCCGCCAGGTCCTGCGGACTGACCTGGCGAGCGACGACATCGAGTGGGCTCGCGGCCGGGCCTGGGCGTTCGAACAGGCCATGGGTGTTGTCTGGTACTACGTGAACAGCAACCCGGCCATGCATCGGATGGGTCGCACCACCCTGCAGCGCATCCTGGACTCATAAGGTGTGACGGTGCGTCGAGTTCCTCGCTGGCTGCTCTTCAGCGTGGTGGTGCTGGTCCTGGCGGCCGCCGCGCTGACCTCGGTCGGCATCGGCTCGGTGCGCTCGTCCTTTCCGGTGGAGTCCGGCCGGATCACCCTGCCGGGCCTGACCGCGCCCGTGGAGGTGCTGCGGGACGCGTACGGGGTGCCCCAGATCTACGCCGACACGGCGGAGGACCTGTTCCTGGCCCAGGGCTACGCACACGCGCAGGACCGGTTCTACGAGATGGACTTCCGCCGGCACGTCGCGGCCGGCCGGCTGTCGGAGCTCTACGGCCCGTCCCAGCTGCAGACCGACGCGTACGTCCGCACGCTTGGCTGGCGACGGGTCGCCGAGCAGGAGCTCGCGCTGCTCGCTCCCTCGACGCGGCGGGCTCTGGACGCGTACGCCGCCGGCGTGAACGCCTACCTGGCTGACCGCTCGGCGGCCGAGCTGTCGTTGGAGTACCGGCTGCTCGGGCTGCAGGGGCTGAGCTACACCCCAGAGCGTTGGACGGCCGCCGACTCGGTGTCCTGGCTCAAGGTGATGGCCTGGGACCTTGGCTCCAATCTCGGCCAGGAGGCCGAGCGGGCGTTGGTCACCGCCGCCTTCGGGGCCGGCCGGGCGGCCAACCTCTTCCCGCCATATCCGCACGAGGACTACGCCCCGATCGTCGGCCGCGGCACCGTGGTGGACAAGAAGTTCGACCCGACGGCGCGACGGCGCTCGGCCCACCCGCTGCCCGATCTCGAGGCGCTCGCCCAGCCGGCCGGGGCGGGCGGTGCTCTGGCCGAGGTCAGCCGGATGAACGCTGCGCTCGCTCCGGTGCTGCCGCCGCGTGGGACGGAGGGCGAGACCGGGTCCAACTCCTGGGTGGTGTCAGGGTCCCGGACGGCGAGTGGCCGGCCGTTGCTGTCCAACGACCCCCACCTGGCCGCCTCGATCCCGTCGGTGTTCGCTCAGGTCGGGCTGCACTGCCGCACCCTCACCGCCGCCTGCCCCTTCGACGTGGCCGGGTTCAGCCTGGCCTCGGTGCCTGGGGTGGTGATCGGCCACAACACCGCAATCGCCTGGGGCCTGACCGCCAGCTACATGGACGTGCAGGACCTCTATCTCGAACAGGTCGAGGGCAACCAGGTGAGGGTGGGGGACACGCTCGTGCCGCTCCAGACGATCACCGAGCAGATTCGGGTGGCGGGTGCCGAGGAGCCGCGGACGATCACGATCCGGTCCTCCCGCCACGGTCCCTTGTTGTCGGACGTGAGCCAGCAGCTGCAGCAGGTCGCGGCCACCGAGGCCCCGCCGGGCGGACCGGGGTACGCCGTGGCCCTCAGCTGGGTCGGACTCACCCCGGGTCGCACCATGGACGCGCTTCTCCAGATCAACCAGGCGCAGAGCTTCGACGAGTTCCGCGAGGCCGCCGCGCTGCTCGCCGCCCCGTCGCAGAACCTGGTCTACGCCGACGTGGCCGGCAACATCGGGTACCAGCTTCCCGGGATGGTGCCGCGGCGCGGCAAGGGCGACGGTCGGTCACCCTCGCCGGGCTGGGACGAGGCGTACGACTGGCGCGGGATGATCCCGTTCGCCGAGCTGCCCTGGGTCTCCAACCCACCGGGCGGCGTGCTGGTCGCAGCCAACCAGCCGGTGATCGGCGGCCAGTACCCCCACCCGCTCGGCTCGGCGTACTCCTACGGCTGGCGTAGCCAGGAGATCCTCGACCAGCTGCGGCAGACGTCCGCGCTGACCCTGGACCAGGCCGAGGCGCTGCTCTACGACGACACCATCCGGATCGCCGCCGAGCTGGTCCCGGCCCTGCTCAAGATCAAGGTCACCGACGGCTGGGTGGCGGAGGGTCAACGGACCCTGGTCGGCTGGGACTACTCCGCTGCGCCCGACTCGGCATCCGCCGCGTACTTCAACGTGGTGATGCACAACATTCTCAAGCTGACCTTCCGTGACGAGCTGCCCGAGGAGCTGTGGCCGGTCGGCGGCGACCGGTGGAACTCGGTGGTGTCTGGGCTGCTCAAGCAGCCGCGCAACCTGTGGTGGGACGACGTGACCACGCCGGCGGTGACCGAGTCCCGCGACGACATCCTGCGGCTGGCCATGACCAACGCCCGCAAGGAGATCACCTCGCTGATGGCGCGCGACTCCGACGAGTGGGCCTGGGGGCGGCTGCACACCGTCACCCTGCGGAACCAGACGCTGGGGTTGAGTGGGATCAAGCCGATCGAGGCGCTGTTCAACCGAGGTCCGTACGAGGTCGGCGGCGGTCCCGCGGTGGTCAATGCGACGGCCTACGACACCACAAAGGGCTACACCGTGACCAGCGCGCCGACCATGCGCATGGTGGTCGACCTCGGCAACCTCGACCAGTCCCGCTGGGTCAACCAGTCCGGGGTCTCCGGGCACGCCTTCCACCGCAACTACGCCGACCAGACCGAGCTGTGGGCCCGCAACGAGACCTGGCCCTTCGTCTGCACCCGGGCCGCGGTCGAGGCGCGCACCGAGCAGCGGCAGGAGCTGCTGCCTGGCGGCTAGTGCCTCCGCCAGGAATCCCCCACATATCTCCGCCGCCCCCGCGCCGCCTCGCGGCGTTCTTATCGGTCGAGATACAACCCGGTATCCCTACCCTGCTCGCCGCAGTGGCCGGAGGTCGCTTTGCTCCCGCCCAGAACCCTCACTCGTCGGCCTTGCGAGCCATCCACCGAGGCGACGGATCAATGCACCGCATTCCTGACGGAGGGCACTAGTGGCGTGGCCGGACCCGCCCGTGCGTCCGGACAACCAGCGTGGTGGGAACGTCCGGCCTCGGGGTATAACCCCGGACATGATCAACAAGATGTTGGACGCCATGGCCGTCTGGATCGAGCGGGCGAGGGGGCTCGACGCCGTCGCCGACCCGGTGGCCGAGGCCACCGACACGGTCCTGAGCTCGAAGCGGCTGACCAGTCTGCTCAGTGGCACGCCGATCGGCCACCCGGTGCACCCACTGCTGGTCACCATCCCGATCGGCGCCTGGACATCGGCCGTGTTCTTCGATGCCACCGGACAGGAGGAGGCCGCCGACGCCCTGGTCGGCCTCGGCGTCCTCAGCGCGGTCCCGACGGCCCTCGCCGGCTTCAGTGACTGGCGGCACACCGACGGCGCCGAACGCCGGG
>DASQUF010000179.1:0-8022 GCA_035641435.1 Propionibacteriaceae bacterium
CCCGCCGCAGCCCATGATTGCCTTGCCGATGTGCACCAGCTCCGTCGCGCTGGTGCCGAAGACGTGAACGCCGAGGATCTCGCGGGTATCGGCATGCACGATCAGCTTGAGCATGCCGTACGAGTCGCCGGTGATCTGGCCGCGAGCCAGCTCGCGGTAGCGGGAGATGCCCACCTCGAACGGGATGGATTCAGTGGTCAGGTCGGCCTCGAGCTTCCCGCAGTAGGAGATCTCGGGAATGGTGTAGATGCCGATGGGCTGCAGGGCCTGCAGTTCGCGCGCCGGCTCACCGAAGGCGTACGACGCGGCGAGCCTCCCCTGGTCCATCGAGGTCGCGGCCAGCGCCGGAAACCCGATCACGTCGCCGACGGCGTAGATGTGCGGCACCTCGGTGGCGTAGCTGCCGTCCACCTTCAGCCGCCCGCGACTGTCGGCGCTCACCCCAGCCAGGTCGAGGTTCAGCCGCTCGGTGTTGCCCTGGCGACCGGCGGAGTACATCACGATCTCGGCCGCGATCTTCTTGCCCGAGGCCAACGTGGTGATGGTGCCGCGGCCGGAGCTCTGAACCGACGCGACCTCCTCACCGAACCGGAACGACATGGCGTGGTCGCGCAGGTGGAACTTGAGCGACTCCACGATCTCGGGGTCGCAGAAGTCGAGCATCTGCGGACGCTTCTCCACGAGGGTCACCCGTGTACCCAGGGCGGCGAACATGGAGGCGTACTCGACCCCGATCACGCCGGCTCCGACCACCACCATCGAGTTGGGCACCTTCTCGAGCTCGAGGATCTGATCAGAGTCGAGCACTCGAGAGCCATCGAACTCGACATTCGTCGGGCGCGCCGGCAGGGTGCCGGTGGCGATGACGACCTTGTCGGCGGTCATGGTGCGGTGGACCTGCTGCCCTTCGATGTCGACCGACAGGGTGTGCGGGTCGATGAAGCTGGCCATCCCGGGGATGAGCTCGACGTGGTTGCGCAACAGCTGCGACCGGATCACCTCGGTCTCACGGCCCACCACGTGCTGCAGCCGGGCCAGCAGGTCAGCGATGGTGATCTCGTCCTTGACCCGGTAGCTGGCACCGTACATCTCGCGCAGCTGCATGCCGGTCAGGTACATCACCGCCTCGCGCAACGTCTTCGAGGGGATGGTGCCGGTGTTGACGCACACCCCGCCAACCATGGTCTTGCTGTCGACGACGCAGACCTTGTGGCCCAGCTTGGCGGCCATGATCGCGGCCTTCTGGCCACCCGGTCCGGACCCGATGACCGCGAGGTCGAAATCGTATATGTGCTCCATAAACCAACCCTGCCAGAGGAAAGTGGCGACCGCTACCGGTCGCGGTGTCGATCAGGCGCGTGCACCCAGATGGCGCCCGGCCGTTCGGATCATCGCCTGGACAACGACCGGGTGCAGGAAGCGGACCGGCGCGAAGTAGACGCGACCCCGCCAGCCGTGCAGCCGGACGGCCGTGGTCACCCGGACCAGCCGGCCCACCGGATCGACGGCGACAGCACAGCGGAAGTCCAGGTGGGTGTCGTTCGCCGCCATCAGCACCTCGTCGCCGACCTGCTCCCGGATGGCGAAGGTGTCCTCCGGAGCCCGGCGGATGCCCAGCAGCGGCACCACTGCCTGGCGGAAGGCGATCGCGGCCAGCACCCACCTCGGCATCGTGCGCAGGCTGAACAGTTCCTGTGCCCAGGCCCGCGGGTCGGCGGGCGCCCCGGCCGGTAGCGGGGCTATCGCCGCATCGGCGAAGTCGGGGTGCGGGATGTCGCGCAGGGCGAGCGACCAGCCGGAATCAGTCCTCGAGGGCGGGACTAGCTCCGCCGGCCAGCACCAGCCGTCGCCGCAGCGCCCACCGGCTCGGCCTGACCGGCCAGCCGACGCAGGGCCGCGATGGCCACCTCGCGGTCGGTGGTCAGCCACATGTCAGGCATCGAGGCCTGCAGGAAGGTGCCGTAGCGCGCGGTGACCAGCCGCGAATCCAGGACCGCCACCACGCCGCGGTCGCTCAGCCGCCGGATCAGCCGGCCGGACCCCTGGGCCAGCAGCAGGGCGGCATGGGTCGCGGCCACGGCCATGAACCCGTTGCCTCCGGCCTCGGCCACAGCGCGCTGTCGGGCCAGGATGAGCGGATCATCCGGCCGCGGGAACGGGATCCGGTCGATGATCACCAGCTGGCAGGTGGCACCGGGCACGTCAACGCCCTGCCACAGCGAGAGGGTGCCGAACAGGCTGGCCTGCTCGTCGGCGATGAAGCGGCGGGTCAGCTCGGGCAGCTGCGCATCACCCTGGCACAGGATGGTCAGCTTGGGCAGCTCCCGGCGGACGTGCACGGCAGCGGTCTCCGCGGCGCGGCGCGAGCTGAACAGCCCCAGAGTGCGGCCGCCGGCGGCCCAGACCAGCTCGGCGATCTCAGCCAGGGCCGCCTCCGACAGACCGTCGCGACCCGGTGGTGGGAGCGCCCGGGCGACGTAGCGGATCCCCTGCTGCCGATACGTGAACGGCGACCCCACGTCGAGCCCACGCCACGGCACAGGCGGGTCGTCGTCGGCTTCCGATCCGCGCGCTCCCGTGTGTTGTTGCGCGCGCAGTGGGGGTTCAAGGGGGTCGCCCCCCTTGCTCGTACGTTCCGGGTCATCGACCGGCTCCGGGATCCAGTCCGGCTCGTCGTTCCGCTCGGCCGCCCGCAGGCCCACGCTGGCCGCGAGCGGGGTGAACTCCCCGCCGAGCTTCAGTGTGGCCGAAGTGAGTACTACGGTCCGGGACCCGAATACCGCGGAGCGCATCAGTCCGGAGACCGACAGCGGCGCCACCCGAACCTCCCGGCCCAGCCGCTCGCGGTCGGCGACCCAGACCACGTCGTGGGTGGCCACGGCGGCCATCCGCTCGGCGATGTCGAACACCTCCCGAACCGCGGCGGCAGCCTGCCGCCGGTCGGTGTCGCCCTTGTCCTCCCCGGTCGTCAGGGCGCTGACCGCGGTCCGCGCCGCGTTGCGTACGGCCACGCAGCCCGCGACGACGGCCCCGTCCGGGTCCTCGACCCGGGCCAGCGGCGCCGCGTCCAGGGCGCCGCGCAGCGTGTCGGCCGACTCCAGCAGGGCGAGGGCATCCTCGTCGTCCAGGTAGGTCAGCGCCCGCCGGGCCACCCGCTCGACGAGCGCCGGAGTCAGCTCGGCCGAGGCCGCGCCGGTCACCCGGCCGACCAGCTCGTGGGCCTCGTCGATGACGACCGCCGTGTGCTCGGGCAGCGCGGTACCGCCATGCATCGCGTCGATGGCCAGCAGCGCGTGGTTGGTGACCACGAGGTCGGCGGCCCGGGCGGCATCCCGGGACGCCTCGACCAGGCAGGCATCGCCGTAGGGACAGCGCTGCGGGGTCAGGCACTCGCGCACCGGGATCGACACCTGCTGCCAGGCCCGCTCGGTGTGCGACGGGGCGTCGTCGCGATCGGCCAGACCGCCGGAGCCGGCTTGCTCCTCGGCCCACTCCCGCAGGGCAAGCACCTCGGCGCCGAGCACCGACTCCGGGGTGGCCAGCGGCGCGGCCTTGATCGTCTCGGCCAGGTCGTCGGCGGAGATCAGACTGGCCTGGTCCTGGGCCCTGCCGTCACGAACCTTGAGCAGGCAGGCGTAGTTCGTCCGGCCCTTGAGGATGGCGTGCCGGGGCCGCTCGCCGACCACCGCCTCGACCGCGTCGAGGGCGGCCGGGATGTCGGCGTTGGCCAACTGGCTCTGCAGCGCCAGGGTGGCCGTGGCCACGACGATCCGCTCCCCCGGCTGCTGGCTCAGCCGTACCAGGGCCGGCGCGAGGTAACCGAGCGACTTGCCCGTGCCGGTGCCGGCCTGTACCAGCAGGTGGCGGCCGGACGCGAGCGCCGACGCGATGGCGTCGGCCATCGACACCTGGCCAGGCCGCTCCTGCCCGCCGAGACCCGAGACCGCGTACGCGAGCACGTCCCGGTGGGTCACCGGCCGGCCGCTCTCCCCCGGCTCCTCGGTCACCGGTGCACTGTAGTCCGGCGCGGGCTGCGGGCTACGGCGCCACGAGGGCGTATGGGGCCAGCTCGCCGGCCAGGTCCGGGTTGACCCGCGCGGTCAGCCGGGTGCCGGCGTCGGTGTGCTCGCTGGTCAGCAGCTCGCCGGAGCGGTGGATCCGGTCGATCAGGTCCCCGCGCTCGTAGGGCACCATCGCGGCCACCTCGACGGAAGGTCGCGGCAGCCGCGACTCGACCACCGAGCGGAGCCGGTCGATGCCCCGTCCGGTCCGCGCGGAGACCACGACCGCGTCCGGGTACGCCGTCCGCAGAGTGGCCAGCATGTCGGCCGGCGCCGCGTCGGCCTTGTTGATCACCAGCTGCTCGGCAACGTCACCCGCTCCGATATCGGCCAGCACACCGCGGACCGCGCGGATCTGGCCGGCCGGGTCCGGGTCCGCCGCGTCGACGATGTGCAGCAGCAGGTCGGCCGAGGCCGACTCCTCAAGGGTTGAGGCGAACGCTTCGACAAGGTCGTGGGGCAGGTGCCGGACGAAGCCGACGGTGTCGGTCAGGGTAAAGACCCGGCCGTCCTGGGTCTCGGACCGCCGGGTGGTCGGGTCGAGGGTGGCGAACAGCGCATCCTCGACCAGCACCCCCGCTCCGGTGAGCCGGTTGAGCAGGCTGGACTTGCCGGCGTTGGTGTAGCCGACGATGGCGACCGACGGCACCTGGTGCCGCCGCCGCTCCGCCCGCTTGGTCTCCCGCGTGCTGTCCATCTCCCGCAGCGAAGCCCGCAGCTTGGCGATCCGGCTGTGGATCCGGCGCCGGTCGGTCTCCAGCTTGGTCTCGCCGGGACCGCGACCGCCGATGCCCACGCCGCCGCTCGCCCGCCCGCCAACCTGCCGGGACAGGTTGCCGCCCCAGCCGCGAAGCCGCTGCTTGAGGTACTGCAGCTGGGCGAGCTCCACCTGGGCCTTGCCCTCCGCGCTTCGGGCGTGCGCCGCGAAGATGTCCAGGATCAGCGCCGTGCGGTCGATCACCTTGACCTTGACCTGGTCCTCCAGGTTGCGCAGCTGGGCGGGGCTCAGCTCACCGTCACAGATAACCGTGTCGGCCCCGGTCGCGACCACCACGTCCCGCAGCTCGGCGACCTTGCCCCGGCCGATGTAGGTCGAGGGATCCGGCCGGTTCCGCCGCTGCACGAGTCCCTCGAGCACCTGGGAGCCGGCGGTCTCGGCCAGCCGCTTCAGTTCGGTCATCGCGTTCTTGGCGTCGACATCGCTGCCGGTGGTCCAGACGCTGACCAGGACGACCCGCTCCAGCCGCAGCTGGCGGTACTCGACCTCGGTGATGTCCGCGAGCTCGGTGGACAGGCCGGCGACCCGGCGCAGCGACTGCCGGTCGGCAAGATCTTGCTGGTCACCGTCGGCGTCGGGCCGGGGACGGGGCTCGAGCCGCTCCACGAGCAGCTCGTCATTCGGAGAGGGAGTGGTCTGCGGGAGGGTCATCGTCCCTCCAGACTCTCATGCGAAGCCAAGCGAATATCGGTCGGTACGCGAGGCGGCGGCGGTCAGAAGATCGTGTAGCCGCCGTCCACGACCAGCACCGAGCCGGTCATGAAGCTAGATGCGTCGGAGGCCAGGAAGACCACGCTGGGGCCGAGCTCGGCGGGGACGGCGTAGCGGCGCATGGGCGCGTCCTCGATCCAGTGCTGGCGGAACTGCGGCTCGTCCACCGGCGCCATCTCGGTCTTGATGTAACCGGGGGCGAGCGCGTTGACGCGTACGCCGTAGGGCGCCCATTCCGCGGCCAGGGACTTGGTCAGCTGGTGGACCGCCGCCTTGGAGGCGTTGTACGCGGGCTGCCACTGTGGCCGGTTGACGATCTGGCCCGAGATCGACCCGATGTTGACGATCACCCCGCTGCGTTGGGCGACCATGTGTCGGCCGAAGGCCTGCGAGCAGTGCCAGACCCCGTCCACGTTGACGTCCATCACGAAGCGCCACTCCTCCTCGGTCACCTCGAGCGCGGGCCGGTGGATGCAGGTGCCGGCGTTGTTCACCAGGACGTCCACCTGGCCCAGCCGGCTCAGCACCTCGTCGAGCGCGCGCTGCACCTGAGCCGGCTGGGTGACGTCCGCCGTTACGGCCAGCACACTGACCCCGAGTGCCTCGAGCTCAGTGACGGCGGCTGGGGTGCCCTCCCGGTCGCGAACCAGCAGCACGATGTCGCTACCCGCTTCGGCCAGGGCCGTCGCCAGCGCCCGGCCGATGCCGCGGTTGCCGCCGGTGACCACCGACACCTTGCCCGACAGGGAGAACATGTCCAGGACCGACATCCCTCACTCCTTCCCGGGCCCGGAACCGGGCACCGACACCTCACCGTGGGCCACCAGCACCGCCGGCCCGACCAGGTTGGCCTCACCGCCCGCCAGCTCGACCTCAACCGTTCCGCCCGGCACGTCCACCCGGTAGGTCACCGGGTCGGCATCGGACTGGTCTAGACGGGACCGGGCCGCCGCCGCGGCGGCCACCGTCCCGGTACCGCAGGAGCGGGTCTCGCCCACCCCACGCTCGTACACCCGCATGGCCAGTTGCTCCGGTCCCAGCACCCGCACGAACTCCAGGTTCACACCGTCCGGGAAAGCGTCCGGTGGCGTCCAGCCGGGCGCAGCCGTCAGATCCAGCCGGTCGAGGTCGTCGACGAAGCTCACCGCGTGCGGGTTGCCGACGCTCACCGGCACGGCGTCCAGCGGAGCGTCGTTCCCGACGCTGACCTGGACCCCGCCGTCCCCCACCGTGACCGGTCCCATCGCCACCCGGACGCGACCGTCCGGCAGCAGGGTCGTCTCGCGGAGCCCCGAACGGGTGGCGATGGGCACCATCGGGCCGCTGGCCAGGCCCTGCTCGGCCAGGAAGCGGGCGAACACCCGAGCGCCGTTGCCGCACATCTCGGCGACCGAGCCGTCGGCGTTTCGGTAGTCCATGAACCACAGCGAGCCGTCGCCGTCCCAGCCATCGACGTGCTTGGCCAGCACAGCGCGGAGCAGCCCGTCGCCACCGACTCCGGCCCGCCGGTCGCAGAGGTAGCGGACCTCGGCCGGGCCGATGTCCAGCATGGACTCGCGGTCCAGCAGCAGGACGAAGTCGTTCTCCGTCCCGTGCCCCTTGCTGAACGACCACCGCCGCATGGGCTCAGTCTGGCACTCCCGCCAGCGGCGCCGCGGCGAGCGCGACCACGGTATCGGCCAGGTCGGTCCGGTCGAACGGCAGCCAGACGATCCGGGGGTCCTTGCGGAACCAGCTGTCCTGCCGCCGGGCGAACCTTCGGGTGGCCACGACGGTGCGCGCACGGGCCTCCTCCTCGGTCAGTTCGCCGTCGAGGTAGGCCAGCACCTGGCGGTACCCCAGGGCCCGACAGGCCGTACGCCCTTCCCGGAGCCCAGCGCCCGCCAGCCGCCGGACCTCCGCCACCAGACCGGCCGCCCACATCCGGTCCACCCGCTCGGCGATCCGCTGGTCAAGCCGCGGACGGGCGATGTCCAGGCCGACCTGGAGTACGCCGGGCAAGGCGTAGTGGCGGGAGGGCAGGGTCGCCGTAAAAGGGTCGCCGGTCAGGGCGATCACCTCCAGGGCCCGGACCACCCGACGGCCGTTCCCCGGCAGGATCTGGGCGGCACTCGCCGGGTCGAGCTCGGACAGGCGCCGGTGCAGGAGCTCCGGCCCATTCGCGGCTAGCTCGGCCTCCAGCTCCGCCCGGAGCATCGGGTCGGTGCCCGGGAACCGGAAGTCGTCGACGATCGCGCGGACATAGAGCGCGGACCCGCCGACCAGGACCGGAACCACCCCCCGGTCGTGACAGTCGGTGATAGCCGCCCGGGCCCGGTGCTGGAAGTCGGCGACCGTGGCCGTCTCGCGTACGTCGAGGACGTCGATCAGGTGGTGGGGTACGCCGCCGCGCTCGGCCATGGTCGGCTTGGCGGTGCCGATGTCCATGCCGCGATAGACCAGCATCGAGTCGGCATTGACCACCTCGGCGGG
>DASQUF010000180.1:0-2490 GCA_035641435.1 Propionibacteriaceae bacterium
GGCCGTCCGGCCTCGTCGGTTTCGAATCGCAGCACTCCGCCGTCGAGCATGGGTAGCAGGTGCCGCTGCTCCACAACCGCCCCGGGCCACCCGATGGCAACGGCGCAGGCAACCGGGGTCGTAGTGGAAGTTCACCAGGTCGTCGGGTAGGGCGGCGTGTTCACGGCCCAGCTGCGCCATGTTGTAATCCTCGCCGTGGGCCTTCGCCTGGCGGGCCAGCAGGTCTCCGAGCGGACCGGAGGCAGCGAGCCGGGGGAGCTCGGCAGCGATGAGGTGAGCGTGGAGCGTCACCGGCAGGGTCACCAGCGTCAGGTCGGCGGCCTCGGCGACCGTCAATGCGGCGGAGGTGTCGCATTGCATGTTCCAGTCCATCTCCGGCCCCCACGCCGGCAGGCCTTCCGCGGGCGGCTCCACCCATCCACCCATCGCGACAACCGGAACCCCATCAAGGCGTCCTGGTCGTGCCTGCTGGAGCAGGGCCAGGTTTGTGTACGGCCCGATGGCGACGATCACAGCACCCATGTCAATGCTGTGCGCGAGCAGGTCAATAGCCGCGCCCGGCGGCGAAGGACGCGCCGCTACCGCGGTGGCCCAGTAGCGCTCATGGTCAGGCAGATCGCCCATCGGCCTCCGCGTGGTCAGCGACCGACCAGCGCCAGCGGCAACCGGAATGTCCAGGCGGCCGGCCAACTCGAGGAACCGGCACAGATACCCTGCCCGCTGGCCGTGCGGATCGGCGGTCGTGGTGATGCCGAGAACCTCAACCTCCGGCCAGCCAAGAGTCATCGCCACAGCACACGCATCGTCGGTGTCCCCGGCAAAATCGGTGTCGATGTGCACCCGCATACCCGGTCCTCGCTCCTTGCCGTATACGTCCAATACCACTCTTCCGACACCAGCGGTTGCCATCGGTTGACGTGCAGTTCGAAACCGCGCCGCGGTGAGCATCAGGATCCGTAAGTAGCAGACCGCGCGCGGCGCGGCATGACCGGATGTTGTGCGGAGCGCGGGCTCGGTCGGCGTTGGGCGCGTCGAGTGGCGGGCGTAAACCGAACGCCAAGACCATTGACGTGCCGGATCTCGCCCACATCCGGGGCCGGTCTGCACGTCGGACAAGTGTCAGGGCGGCTCCCCAGCAAGGGTGGCGAGCGGCGCTAGGTGTACTGACCAGGGACGTTGGTTGAGATTGTGTGAGGACACGATCTAGTGGCTGTTGATGTGCGAAGACCTCCTGGGGTGGAGTGGAGCTGTCTCAACACCGCTTCACGACCCAGGAGGTCCTGGTGTCCCACGCTAACGCTGCCCTGACCCCGGTGGCGCGTCTGCGCATCGGCAGACTGGTCGTCGACAACGGGCTTCCGGTTGCCCAGGCGGCCGCGATGTTCCAGGTGTCCTGGCCGACCGCCAAGCGGTGGGCTGGTCGCTACCGAGCTCGGCTCGAGGCCGGTGACACGCCGGTGACGGTGGCCGCGATGCGGGATGGGTCCAGCCGCCCACAACGTTGTCCGCGACGAACCCCCCAGCCCATCGTCCGTAAGATCGTGCACCGGCGGTGGCGCCACCGGATGGGCCCGGTCCAGATCGCCGGCGAGCTGGGCTTGTCCGCGTCGACGGTGTACGCGGTGCTGGTGCGCTGCCGGCTCAACCGGCTCGGCTACCTCGACCGGCGCAGCGGCGAGGTCATTCGCCGCTACGAACACGACCACCCCGGCTCGCTGGTGCACGTGGACGTGAAGAAGCTCGGCAACATCCCCGATGGCGGCGGCTGGCGGTTCGTCGGCCGCACGCAGGGCTATCGCAACAAGGCCGCCACCCCCGGACTGCCGCTGAGCATTCACCGCAACCCGAAGACCGGCAACGCCTTCGTGCACTCGGTCATCGACGACCACAGCCGGGTCGTCTACGCCGAGATCCATGACGACGAACGCACGCAGACCGCCGTCGCCGTCCTGCGGCGCGCGACCGCCTGGTTCGCCGCCCGCGGCGTGCGCATCGAACGGGTCCTCAGCGACAACGGCAGCTGCTACCGAAGCCGGCTCTGGAAGCAGACCTGCGCCGAGCTGGCCATCACCGTGAAGAAGACCCGCCCCTACCGGCCGCAGACCAACGGCAAGATCGAAAGGTTCCACCGCACCCTCGCCGACAGTTGGGCCTTCGCCCGCTGCTACCCATCCGAGACAGCCCGCCGGAAGGCCCTTCCAGGATGGCTTCACAACTACAACCACCACCGGCCCCACACCGCGATCGGCAAGGTCCCGCCCATCACCCGCTTGACCAACCTGTCTGGTCAGTACAGCTAGGTCAGCACGTGAGTCCCGATGACCATTGACGTGTTGCCAAGCCGAAGGGCGTACGGCTCCCCACACGTATGGGCTCGTTCGCAGAGCGCCCTCAGCCTGCGCGACGTAGCGCAATACCTCCGCGCGTGCTGCGTCGTACTCCCGCAGGGCCTTGTCGGTCAGGCGGACGGAAGTCTGTGAACAACCCGAC
>DASQUF010000181.1:0-8345 GCA_035641435.1 Propionibacteriaceae bacterium
ACGTCCCGGTCCCGGTCCACCCGTCGCTTGTAGTTGACGTACTCCGCCTGGAGCCGCTGCAGGTCACTCGTCCGTTCGGCCAGCTGGTCCCTCAGCTCGGTCACCTCACTCGCTTTCTCATCATCGGTTGTCGCCGCCGGCCCGGACCCGGCGGGAGCCGCAGTCTCCTGCGGCTCCCGTACCTGGTACGTCTCCGGGTCGATCCGGCGCCGGTCCCGGACGGTCGGACCGCGGTGTTCGCCGCCGTCCTCCCGCCCGGTCTCTTCGTAGTCGGACAGGCGCTCGGTCATTACTTGTTGGCCCCGCTTGAGGTCTGGTCCTCGTCCACGATCTCCGCGTCGACCACGTCGTCGTCGGCGCTGCCGGTCGCCTCGCTGCTGCCATTGGTGTCGGCCTGGTCGCTCGGCGAGCCGGCCTCCGACGGCGCCGACTGGCTGGCCTGGGCCGCGGCGTACATCGCCTGGCCGAGGGCCGCGCTGGTGGTGTTCAGCTTCTCCACCGCTGCCTTGACCGCATCGTCGTCGGTGCCCTCCAGGGCCGTCTTGACCTCGGCGATGGCCTCCTCCACCGGCGTCTTGACGTCGTCGGTGATCTTGTCGGCGTTCTCGCTGATCAGCTTCTCGGTCCGGAAGACCAGGTTGTCCGCCTCGTTCCGCATCTCGACGGCCTCGCGCCGCTTGCGGTCCTCCTCGGCGTGCGACTCGGCCTCCTTGACCATCCGGTTGATGTCGTCCTTGCCCAACGCCGAGCCGCCGGTGATCTGCATCGACTGCTCCTTGTTGGTCGCCAGGTCCTTGGCGTGCACGTGCACGATGCCGTTGGCGTCGATGTCGAAGGCGACCTCGATCTGCGGCACCCCACGCGGCGCCGGCGGCAGGCCGGTCAGCTCGAAGTTGCCGAGGGACTTGTTGTCCCGGGCGAAGTCGCGCTCGCCCTGGTAGACCTGGATCATCACCGACGGCTGGTTGTCGTCAGCGGTGGTGAACACCTCCGAACGCCGGATCGGGATGGTGGTGTTCCGCTCGATGATCTTGGTCATCACGCCACCCTTGGTCTCGATGCCCAGGCTGAGCGGGGTCACGTCGAGCAGCAGCACGTCCTTGACCTCACCCTTGAGCACGCCGGCCTGCAGGCTGGCGCCCAAGGCCACGACCTCATCGGGGTTGACGCCCTTGTTGGGCTCCTTGCCGCCGGTCAGCTCCTTGACCAGGTCCACCACGGCGGGCATCCGGGTCGAGCCACCGACCAGCACCACGTGGTTGATCGCGGAGACGCTGATCTTCGCGTCCGCGATCACCGCGTTGAACGGCGCCCGGCAGCGGTCCAGCAGGTCAGAGGTGAGCCGCTGGAACTCCGAGCGGGTCAGCTTCTCCTCCAGGTGCAGCGGACCGGACTGGCCGAGGGTGATGTAGGGCAGGTTGATCGAGGTCTCGCTCGCGCTGGACAGCTCGATCTTGGCCTTCTCGGCCGCCTCCTGCAGCCGCTGGCGGGCGATCTTGTCCTGGGCCAGGTCGGTGCCGTTCTTGTTCTTGAACTGCTTGACCAGCCAGTCGACGATCCGGGCGTCCCAGTCGTCACCACCAAGGCGGTTGTCGCCCTTGGTGGCCTTGACCTCGAAGATGCCGTCGCCGATCTCCAGCAGGGAGACGTCGAAGGTGCCACCACCGAGGTCGAAGACCAGGATGGTCTGGTCGTGCTCGCCCTTGTCCAGCCCGTACGCCAGCGCGGCCGCGGTCGGCTCGTTGATGATCCGGTCCACGATCAGCCCGGCGATCTCGCCGGCCTCCTTGGTGGCCTGCCGCTCGGCGTCGGAGAAGTAGGCGGGGACGGTGATCACCGCGTGGGTGACCTGCTCGCCCAGGTAGGCCTCAGCGTCCCGCTTGAGCTTCTGCAGCACGAACGCACTGATCTGCTGCGGACGGTAGTCCTTGTCGTCGATCTTGACCTTCCAGTCCGTGCCCATGTGGCGCTTGACGGAGCGGATGGTGCGCTCGACGTTGGTGACGGCCTGGCGCTTGGCGACCTCGCCGACCAGCACCTCGCCGCCCTTGGCAAACGCGACCACCGACGGGGTGGTCCGGCTGCCCTCGGCGTTGGGGATGACGGTGGGCTCTCCACCTTCGAGCACGGCGACGACGGAGTTCGTCGTGCCGAGGTCGATGCCGACTGCACGAGCCATGTGTGTATTCCTCCAGAGTGACTTGAGTCTGTGAGGCTCAATTTACAACTTGAGCGACATTGGCTCAACTATGTCCACCCGCGTCGTATTCCGGCAATGCGGGAGAACCCTGGCTTCCGCCGGTCTGCGGACGCGATCGAGCACTACGCCTGCGTGCGGTCAGCCGGCGCGCCTTGGCCTTCGCGCCGCAGTTCTCCATGGAGCACCACCGGCGAGAGCCGTTCCGACTTCGATCGAGGAACAGCCAGCCGCAGCGGCCGTCCGCCAACGGACAGGTCTTCAGCTGGCCGACGTCGAACGTGCGGAGCAGGTCAACGGCGGCGTCGGCGAGCCGGTCGGGCACCCTCGGTAGTTGCCCGGCGCGGGTTCCCAGAAGTACTCGTCGTCGCTGAGCCCCGCCAACCGCAGGCCGAGGTGAACGTCCCCGTAGAACTCGAGCCGGCCCACCCGGGCCTTGGTCCAGGAGAAGTCCGCGCTCATCTCGGCACCGTAGCGTCGGAGATGACCCGTCCGTCCTAAGGTGCCGCCATGCGCCGCTACGTGATCGACGCTCCGACGCTGCTGCACCTCATCGCCGAGAGCGTGGAGGTCAACCCGCAGCATCAGCTCGTCGCCCCGAACCTGATCCGCTCGGAAGCCCTTGCCCTGCTGTTCGCGGCGGTACACCGGGGCGACCTGACCGAGCCAATGGCCCTCCAGCACCACGATCGGCTCACGGAGCTCAAGATGCGGTTGCTTGGTGACCGCGTCTCCCGCCGGACGGCCTGGAAGATCGCCCGCGAACAGGGTTGGGCGACAACGCTCGAAGCGGAGTACCTGGCCGTCACCCGGCTGCAGGCCGACGCCCTCGTCACAATTGATCCGAAGCTGGCGGCCAAGGCCCGCGACGTCGTACCCGTGGCCCCGCTCGCCGCCCTGACCGCTGACTAGCGGGATGAGCCCGGACCGAGCTCGAGACGGCCCGAGGTCTAGGGTCGGAAGACGTGGGAGCGATCTCTGTACACGAGTTCATCAGCCTGGACGGCGTCATCGATGCCCCAGTCTGGACGTTCGACTACGGCTTCGACCCCAAGATGGGCGAGGCCCTCGCGGCGGTCACCGGACGTAGCCGCGGCATCCTGCTCGGGCGTACGACCTTCGAGATGTTCGAGCCCGCGTGGTCGACCCGTACCGTCGAGGACGACCCTGGCGCACCGTTCTTCAACGACACCACGAAGTACGTCGTGTCCTCGACGCTGACCAACCCGACCTGGCAGAACTCAGAGGTCATCGGGCCCTACGACGCCGGCCGAATCTCACGCCTGAAGGACGAGGTGGACGGCGACCTCTACGTCAGCGGCAGCGGCACCCTGGTCCGGGCCATGCTTGCCGACGGCCTCGTCGACGGGCTGCACCTGTTCATGTACCCGACGACACGCGGAGCCGGGCCGCGGCTCTTCCCGCCGGAGTCGGGGCCGAGTGACCTGACCCTGACCTCCTGCGAGCGCTACGACAACGGCGTGGTCTACCTGGCGTACGTGCCCAAGCACTGACGCGCCGGCTGAGCCGACGTCAGGCCTTCCTACCCTTACGGCCTTGCGTATCTTGCTGGTTACGTAACCGATCGGGTACGCTCGATCCGTGGATGCGGTTCTGCGGGCGCTGTCGGACGAGAGCCGACGTACCATGCTCGACCGGTTGCGAGCCGGGCCGGCATCGGCCAACGACCTGGCCGCCCTGCTGCCCATCGCCCGCCCTGGTGTGTCACGGCACCTACGGGTGCTGCGCGAGGCCGGGCTCGTCGAGGTCGACCAGGTGGCCCAGTTCCGCATGTACCGACTGCGCCCCGAGTCGCTGGCCGAGCTCGACTCCTGGCTCGAGTCCTACCGCGCGTTGTGGGAGAACCGGCTCCAGGCCCTACACACCGAGGTCGCCCGCGGCCGTCGACAGCGAAGGAACACCATCACATGACCAACGATCTCCACCCCGCCAGCACGCTCACCGGCACAGTGACGGCGACCGATGGCCGCGGCGGCGTCCGCATGGAGGACCACTACGCCACCGACATCGACGACCTGTGGTCGGCGATCACCGAACCGCAACGGCTGGGCCGCTGGGTCGCCGATGTTCGCGGCGACCTCCGCCGCGGTGGAGCCTTCAAGGCCGCCTTCACCAGCGGCTGGTCCGGTTCCGGCCGGGTCGACGTCTGCGAGCCGCCACGACGACTGCAAGTGACCATGGACCCCGGGTAGCCGGAAGAAACCGTCATCGAGGCCGTGCTGTGTCCCGAGAGCGGTGGCACCCGCCTGGTCATCGAGGAGCGCGGCTTCCCTCTGGCGGAGCTGGCCGCTCACGGCGCTGGCTGGCAGGCCCACGTCGAGGACCTGGCGTTCCATCTCGCCGGCCGTGAGCCGGGCGACTGGCCGGCGCGGTGGCGGGAGCTGACGCCCGCGTACGAGCGGCAGGCCGCCGACCTCGACTGACGAGTCTGGTCACCCGGTCGCCCTCGCGCCGAAGCTCACCATCGTCGGCTCCTCGCGCAGGTGCTCGACGGCTATGACGCCGAGGACAACGCCACGCGGCCGCACTGGACCCACTTCTGTTTCGACTGACCGGAACGGTCAGCCGTCGGCCAGCTCTCCGGTGAGGTATCGCTGCACGGTGGCCCCGAGGTCGGCGATGAGCTGCTCGCGCGGTAGCTCGACCATCGGCTCGATCCGCAGTACGAATCGCAGCACCGCCATGCCCATCAGCTGGGCGCCGACCAGCATGATGCGGCGCCGCGTATCGGGTCCGGGCATCAGCTCCTCGTAGTGCCCGAGGATGGCGGTGGAGACGAACTCGCTGAACGCTTTCCGGGTGCTCTCATGGCTGGCCGCCGAGCGCAGCATCCCGACCAGAGCGGGACCGGTGGCGGGACTCTCGAACAGCTCGAGGAACATCTGGACCAGCCGCGGCCCGGCGTCGTCGAGGCCGTCGGCGAAGGCCCGGCCGATGACCTCGCGCGGGTTGACGGGCACGTTCATCGACTCGGTGAACAGCCCCTCCTTGTTCCCGAAGTAGTAGGCGACCAGCGCCACGTCGACCCCGGCCGACCGGGCGACCGCCCGCAGGGTCGTGCCGCGGTAGCCGCGCTCGGCGAACAAGGGGCGCGCGGCGTTCAGGATCTCCGTGCGGAGATCGGCCTCCGGACCCCGTCGCCCGCTGCGCCGAGCGGGCGTACGCGAACCCGGGCGGGACATCGAAGCTGGCTGGGCGGACATGGCTGGACCCTACGGTAACGCCAATTCAACAAGCGTTGACAAAGACGCGCCGAGAGATCTATTCTTTCTCAACAACTGTTGAGAAAGGCATCCTCATGAGCACGACCCGTCTCACGCCGCCACCGCCGACCGACGCCTCGTCGTCGCCGTCCAACACTCCCGAACATGGCCTGTCGCGGGCGCTCGGCGCCGCGGTTGCCGTCGCCCTCGTTCTCGGCCTGGTGCTGTTGGCCTTCGGTCTGCCGGCGGTCCAAGCCAAGCCACATCAGCTACCGATCGGGTTGGTCGCCCCGCCCCCAGCCGTCGGTCAGGTGGTCGCAGCGCTCGACCAGCAGGCGCCCGACGCCTTCGCGGTGACCGAGTTCGCGGACGAGGCCGCGCTGACCGAGGCCATTCGAGACCGCGAGGTCTACGGCGGCCTGGTGCTGGGCGCCGGCCGGCCGGTGGTCCTCACGGCCAGCGCCGCGAGCACCGCCGCCGCCCAGACCCTGGCCGCGCTCGCCCCGGCCCTGTCCCGTGACGGGACCACTCCCGAGGTCAGGGACGTCGTCCCGCTGCCGGACGACGACCCCCGTGGCGCCGGTCTGGCCGCACTCGTCCTGCCACTTGTGCTCGGAGCCATCGTCCCGGCGGCGGTGCTGGGCTCGCTGCACCTGCGCCGTGGTGTCCTGCTCACTGCCACCATTGCGTACGCCGTGGTCGGCGGCACGGTCTTCGCGATGGTGCTGCACTGGGTCTTCGGCACATTGACCGGGGACTTCGTGACCGATGCCCTGGTGCTGGCGGCGATCGTGGGCGCGAGCACGCTGGCCCTGGTCGGCCTGCAGTGGGTGGCGGGAACAGCCGGCCTCGGCCTCGGTGCTCTCCTGCTGGCCCTGGTCGGCAACCCGCTGTCCGGCGCGAGCACGGCACCGGAGTTCCTGGCCAGCCCCTGGCGGGAGATCGGACAGGCCATGCCACCCGGGGCCGGCGCGCAGCTGATCCGCTCGGTCTCCTTCTTCGACGGCGCCCAGAGCGCCGGTCCGTGGTGGGTGCTCATCGCTTGGGCGACCGCCGGTCTGGTGCTTCTCGCCCTGCCGCGCCGGCAACCCGCGCCGCACTAGGCAGTCAGGACGCCGAGCTCCAGGGTGGCGAGGCGGTCGGGATCGGCGATCACGTCGATCTCGGTGATCAGGTCATCGACGATGGTGAATCCGAGCACCAGGAACAGCTTCCCGCGCGGGGCCATCACCAGCCCCACGGCGCCATCGACCAGAGCCGGCTGGGTGGACCGGGCCCGATCCCCCGCAAGCGTCGCCCCCCGGGCCACCAGCCGGGCCCCGCGCAGCATCACCGGCTCCGGCGTCGGGCCCGCCGCCCGGTCGGCGCGCAGCACCACATCAGGATGCAGCAGCGACACCAGCGCCTCGAAGTCCCCGTTCCGGGCGGCGGCCAGGTACGCGTCCACCACCCGGCGCTGCCTGGTCAGGTCGGGCTCGGCGGCCGGACCGGCGCCAGTGACCCGCCGTCGGGCCCGGCTGGCCAGCTGACGGGCGGCGGCCGGGGACCGGTCCAGCATCGGCGCGATCTCATCGAACGGCACCGCGAACATGTCGTGCAGGACGAAGGCGAGCCGCTCGGCCGGAGTCAGCGTGTCCAGCACCACCAACAGCGCCAGGCCGACCGAGTCGGCCAGCAGCGCCTCGTCCTCCGGATCCGCGCCCGTGTCGCGACTCGTCCTCACCGCCGGCCGCTGTCCGTCCCACGGCTCCTCGCGCCGCGCCGCACGCCGGCGCAACTGGTTGAGGCAGACCCGGGCGACCACGGTGGTCAGCCAGGCGGCGAGGTTGTCCACCTCCCGGGTGTCGGCGCGGCTGACCCGCAGCCAGGCGTCCTGCACCGCGTCATCGGCCTCGCTCGCCGAGCCGAGCATCCGGTAGGCCATCGAGTGCAGCCGCGTCCGCTGCTCCTCGAATCGCTCGGCCAGCCAGGTTGCCTCGTCCACGAGTGTCACGTTCCTTTCGAGCCACGGGTCATCGAGATAGACCCGCGGAGCTCCGCGAATGTGACCAACACCCATTGGAGACCCATGAGCACCATCCTCGTCACCGGCGGCACCGGCACACTGGGCCGGCTGGTCGTCCCACGGCTGCAGCAGGCCGGCGCCCGTGTACGCGTCCTCAGCCGCACCTCACCTACTTCCGACGGCGGCGTCGAGTACGTATCCGGCGACCTGGCCACCGGTGCAGGGATCGATGCCGCCGTACGTGGGGTCGAGACGGTCGTGCACCTGGCCGGCAACGCCAAGGGCGACGGCGACCTGGCCCGGAACCTGGTCGCCGCGGCGGCCCAGGCAGGCTGGCCGCACTTGGTCAACATCTCGGTGGTCGGCGCGGAGCAGGTGCCGGTGGTCAGCGTCGTCGACCGCGCCATGTTCGGCTATTTCGCGGCCAAGCGGGAGGCGGAGCAGGTTGTGGCGGAGTCCGGTCTGCCGTGGAGCACGCTCCGGGCGACCCAGTTCCACGACCTGACCCTGACCACGGTGCGGGCGCTGGCCAAGCTGCCGGTGATCCCGGTGTCGACCGGGTTTCGGTTCCAGCCGGTCGATGCGGACGAGGTGGCCGCCCGGCTGGTCGAGCTCGCGCTGGGCGGTCCGGCCGGCTTGGTGCCGGACCTCGGCGGGCCCACGGCGTACGGAATGGACGAGCTGGTCCGGAGCTATCTGCAGGTCACTGGGCGACGCCGACCGATCGTACGGCTGCGGCTGCCGGGCCGCGCGGCCTCGGCGATCCGGGGCGGCGCCAACCTGGCGCTCGACCGCGCGGTGGGGCAGCGGACGTGGGCGGACTTCCTCGCGCAGAGCGTTTCAGGCCGGCCGGGTACCGACCACCTGGCCGATGCCGCGGACCGAGGTCGGCCCGCGGATCAGATCGCGAAATCCCACC
>DASQUF010000182.1:0-3128 GCA_035641435.1 Propionibacteriaceae bacterium
GTACGACCTGCCCGGACTCAAGACCGACGAGCGGGGCATCGCCGAGCTGGGGCCGTTCAAGGGCGCCTGGTTCAAAGACCCCGACGGCAACATCGTCAACGTCGGCCAGGGTCCAACCAGCTAGACCCCACCAGGAACACCTCCATCGCCGCGAGCCGGCAACTCCTTCGGAGCCAACCCCGACCAGGGGACGCGACTCCTGGCAGCCGCCGACGTCTTCAGGCCACCACGTATGAGCGAGCTCACCGGACCGGCCGCACCCACCCGCCGCGGCCCGATGACTGATCGAGCGAGTCCAGGTTCTGCGGTTGTGACCCAAGGGCTGCGCAACCGGAGACCACGCGAGGGACGTGAGGGATCTACGAGAGGCCGGCGTCGACGTGGGACGGTGGTCCGATGAGTGACGATGTGCGGGACGGGGTACCGCTGACCAACCTCGACCAACCGCTCTTCGATGGGGCGAACGCGACGAAGCGGGATCTCGTGGAGTACCTGGACGCCGTCCGAGACCGGATCATCCCGCAGCTCCGGGACCGGCCGCTGTCGGTGGTACGGGTGCTTCGTGGTCAGGCGCCGTTCATGCAGAAGAACGTCCCCAAGTACACCCCACCGTGGGTGCGGACGGTGCCGTTGTGGGCAGAGGCATCGAAGCGTGAGGTCTCCTACGCTCTCTGCAACGACCGTCGTACGTTGCTTTGGTTCGCCAACCAACGTGCGGTGGAGTACCACCCGACCCTGGTTCGTGCCGACCGATGGGATCGCGTCACACACCTCGTGCTCGACCTCGACCCGCCCGTGGTGGATGCCTTCGCAAAGGCCGTCCATGCGGCGCAGCTTGTTCGTACCGTCCTGATCGAGGTCGGGCTGGCAGGTGCGGTCAAGACCAGTGGCGCGAAGGGCGTGCACGTGTTCGTGCCGATCAACGACCAGGCGACGATCGACGATGTCGCCGCTGCCACCAGGGCAGTCGCCGCGCGCGCCGAACGCCTTGATCCGGCACTCGCCACAACGGCGTACGTCCGAGACGAACGGGAAGGCAAGGTGTTCCTCGACTCGACCCGATCCGGTGGGGCGACGGTGGTGTCGGCCTACAGCCCGCGCGTTCGGCCAGGTGTGCCGGTGTCATTCCCGGTGGCCTGGGATGAGCTTGATCGCGTTGTGCCGGCCGACTTCACCGTACGTACAGCTGCACTCATGCTCGGCGAGGGCGATCCGTGGACCGTAGGGATGCCTCTCCCACAGTCGCTGAGCTCTGAGCTGATCGAGGAAGGCCGGGCGATCCCAGTCGCCCGGGTGCAGGCGATGCATGAGGGTAAGCGGCGCGCCCGGGCCCGCCGCGGCTAAGCGTCCGGCCACCTTTCCACCGCGCGTCCTCCAGTTTCTCCTTCGCCGGGGTGCCGCATCCGCTTGACGCCGTGGGACTTCTTGCGCACGTGATGTCCCTATCCACCAGCGCGCTCGGTAACCCAGCACACAGTGGCTCGACGCCGCTCTGACCGTAGGGTCGGACAATGTTCGCCATTGCTGCCGGGGTGACGGTCGCTGGTGCTGCGCTGGTGGGTGGGTATGTGGGCCTTGTCACCGGGGTGATCGCACCCGACCTGGGCGTCGGCCGGCGGGTCCGCCAGCTCGGGCCGCAGGTCATCGCGATCGACGCGCCGCGGGAAGTGGTCTTCGACGTCATCGCGGCGACATACCTGGGGAAGCAGCCGCAGGCGGTGGCCGAGAAGGTCCGGGTGCTCGAGCGTGGTACGGACATGGTGCTCGCTGCGCATCACACTCCGGTGCGCGGGCGGTTGGTCGCGACGACGGTCGAGACGGTGCGGTTCACCCCGCCGGAGCGGATCGACTTCCGGCTGGTCCGCGGCCCTGTGCCGCACGTCGTGGAGCGGTTCGAGCTGACCCCCGCGTCCGGAGGCGGGACCACGTTGGAGTACCGCGGCACGCTGGGCACCGACTTGTGGTGGGCCGGCGAGCGCTGGGGCGACCTGGTCGCCGCGAAGTGGGAGCATACGGTCGCCGGGTCGCTGGATTCGATCAAGAACGAAGCCGAGCGCCTGGCGCACCGAAACGAAGGACGGGGGTAACGGATGACCGAGCAGGTAGATGTCGTCGTCCTCGGCCTGGGTGTGGGAGGTGAGGAGGTCGCCGGACGGCTCGCCGAGGCCGGGCTGGCCGTGGTCGGCGTCGAGAACACGCTGGTCGGCGGGGAGTGCCCGTACTGGGGCTGCGTACCGACCAAGATGATGATCCGTGCGGCCAACCTGGTGGCCGAGGCCCGCCGGGTCGACGGCATGGCCGGCCACGCGGAGGTGGCGCCGGACTGGGAGCCGGTGGCCGCCCGTATCCGCGACGATGCCACCGACGACTGGAACGACCAGGTCGCCGTGGACCGGTTCGAAGGCAAGGGCGGCCGGTTCGTCCGTGGCCGAGGCCGGCTGACCGGCGTGGGCACTGTCGAGGTGGATGGCGCGACGTACGAGGCGCGCCGCGGGATCGTGCTCGCCACGGGCACGGTGCCGGTGATTCCACCGATCGATGGGCTGGCGGGGACGCCGTACTGGACCAACCGTGATGCGGTCGAGGCCAAGACGCTGCCGGCGTCGATGCTCGTGCTCGGCGGCGGGGCGGTCGGGTTGGAGCTGGCGCAGGCATACGCCCGGTTCGGCGTGGCCGTCACGGTGGTCGAAGCCATGGACCGGCTGCTGCCGATGGAGGAGCCCGAGGCGTCCACTCTGGTGCAGGAGGCGCTGGAGGCTGACGGGATCTCCGTATACACGGGGGTCGGGGCGTCGGGCGTGGCATATGACGGCGAGCGGTTCACGGTCACCGCCGGGGTGGACCTGCGCGCCGAGCGGCTGCTGGTGTCGGTTGGCCGCCGGTCGGACCTGTCGGCCCTCGGCGTGGAGAGCCTGGGGCTGGATCGCACCGCGGGCGCGGTCACGGTGGACGAGTGGATGCGGGCCGGGGAGAAGCTGTGGGCCGTAGGTGACGTGACCGGGCACGGGGCGTTTACCCACATGGCCATGTACCAGGCCGGCATCGCGGTCCGCGACATCCTCGGCCGGGGCGGGCCGGCCGCCGACTATCGCGCGGTACCCCGGGTGACCTTCACCGACCCTGAGGTG
>DASQUF010000183.1:0-2071 GCA_035641435.1 Propionibacteriaceae bacterium
CCACGCCCCAGCGGACCGCCGACAGCCGCCGGGTCGCGCCAACGCCGACGATCGCCCCGGTGATGGTCTGGGTGGTGGAGACGGGGATGCCGAGGGCGGTGGCCAGGTACAGCGAGCAGGCGGCGGCCGTCTCGGCCGAGAACCCGCCCACCGGCTTGAGGGCGGTGATCCGCTGGCCCAGGGTCTTCACGATCCGCCAGCCGCCCGACAGCGTGCCAAGGGCGATGGCCGCGTGGGCGGACAGCACGACCCACAGAGGCACCGGAAGATCGCCGTTCGCCTCGAGCTGGAGGTAGCCGGAGCCGACCAGCAGGGCGGCGATGATCCCCATGGTCTTCTGGGCGTCGTTGCCGCCGTGGCCGAGGCTGAAGGCGGCCGCCGACAGCAGCTGGAGGCGTCGGAACAGCCCGTCGACCCTGGCCGGGTTGGACCGCCGGAAGATCCACATGCTGGCCAGCATCAGCGTGAAGCCGAGGGCCATCCCGAACAGCGGCGACAGCGGGATGAACAGGATGGTCTTCTCGAGGCTGCTGGCGTCGAGGACGCCGAAGCCGGCCTTGGCGATCCCCGCCCCGGCGAACCCGCCGATCAGGGCGTGCGAGGACGAGGTCGGCAGCCCCAGCCACCAGGTGAGGAAGTTCCAGGCGATGGCCCCGATCAGCCCGGCGAAGATCACCGCCTCCGACACGACCGCCGAGTCGACGATCTTGCCGACGGTGTTCGCCACATGGGTCTGGAAGACCAGGAAGGCGACGAAGTTGAACAGGGCCGCCCAGATGACCGCCAACCGAGGGGTCAGGACCCTGGTCGAGACCACGGTGGCGATCGAGTTGGCGGCGTCGTGGAAGCCGTTGGTGAAGTCGAACACCAGCGCCAGGACGACGATCGCGATGACGGACAGGAGCGCCAGGTCAGGCATGCTTGATGATCACGGTCTCCACCGTGTTGGCCACGTGCTCGAAGCCGTCGAGAGCCTCCTCCAGCTGCTCGACGATGTCCTTCCAGATCAGCACGTAGCGGGCCGGGTGCTCGGCGTCGAAGTTGTAGAGGTCGGCCCGGGCCCGGCGGTAGAGCCGGTCGCCGTCGTTCTCGAGCTCGTTGATGTTGATCAGGTACGACCGCAGCGGCTCCAGCTTGAGCCCGCGCAGGCTGCGGATGCCGTCCACGGTCGCCCGGGCCGCCCGGTCGATCAGCCGGGCCTGCTCGACCACCGCGTCCAGCGGCTCCATCACCTTGTGCAGGACCAGCATGTCGGCCGCGGCCTCGATGGCGTCGAGCACGTCGTCCAGCTGGCCGGCCAGGGCGTGGATGTCCTCGCGGTCGAACGGGGTGATGAAGGTGCTGTTGAGCCGGGAGTAGATGGCGTGGGTCAGCCGATCCCCCTCGTGCTCGGACTCGACCAGGCGCTTGGCCTTCATCTCCGGGTCGACGAAGTCCTCGACCATGTCCAGCATGTACCGAGCCGCGGCGGCGAGGTTGGCCACGACCTCGTCGAACAGGTCGAAGTACGACTCTTCGCGGGGAAAGATCCGCAGCTTCACGCGTCCTCCCAGTCCGTCGGGGAGCACGCAGAGGTTACACGGTCAACCCCTACCCGAACCGGCCGGTGACGTAGTCCTCTGTGCGCTTGTCGGCCGGCTGGGTGAAGATCGAGTCGGTGCGGTCGTACTCGACCAGCAGGCCGGTGCGGTCGCCGGTGCCGGGGGCGGCCTCGGCGGTGAAGAACGCCGTGCGGTCCGAGACCCGGGCCGCCTGCTGCATGTTGTGGGTGACAATCACGATCGTGTAGTCCCGCTTGAGCTCCTCCATCAGGTCCTCGATCCGCCCGGTGGACATCGGGTCGAGGGCCGAGCAGGGCTCGTCCATCAGGATCACGTCGGGTGAGACGGCGATCGCCCTGGCGATGCGGAGCCGCTGCTGCTGGCCGCCGGACATGGCCAGCGCGTTCGACTTGAGCTTGTCCTTGACCTCGTCCCAGAGGGCGGCCCCGCGCAGCGACCGCTCGACCAGCTCGTCCATGTTCCTGGGCTCCATGCCGATGACCTTGGGCCCGAACGCGACGTTCTCGTAG
>DASQUF010000184.1:0-3213 GCA_035641435.1 Propionibacteriaceae bacterium
TCATGGAGCTCAGGGCAGTACACGTCCCGGGCCTTCGCCGAACACTGCCGAGCGCTCGGGGTAACTCAGTCGATGGGGTCGGTCGGGACCTCCCTCTTAACCGGCTAATATCAGTGTTTCCCCTGCTCAGTGACACGCCGCAAGTCCGTGGTTGCGGCATGATCGTGGTCACTGCTGGTACATCTGTTCCCCGTGATCAGCGAGTCGGGTCTGCGGCTTGAGGAACGGGACGGCGTCTGGGCGTTGACCGGGCCGGCCGCGTCGCGGTTCGCGCTGGTGGGTGAGTACCTGGGGTATCTGGCCGATCGGAACTACTCACCGAAGACGGTGCGCGCCTACGGCTATGACCTGCTGGCGTTCTGCCGGTGGCTCGTGGCCGTGGAGCAGCCGCTGACGACGGTGACCACGGAGGTGCTGCTGCGGTTCCTGCGGGCGTGCCGGGAGGCCACCGTTCCGGGTCGGCCGGGCCCGAACGTGGTGCGACTGTCGGGGCGTCGGACGGACCAGTACGCCGCCGCGACGATCAACCGGCGGCTGGCCGCGATCTCGGGGTTGTTCACGTTCGTCGCGATGCGCGATCCCGATGCCGGCAACCCCGTCCCCAAGGGTCGCGAGGCCCGCTGGCGGGCGTCCGGGGAGCGCACCGGGATGCTCGCGCACACCGCGCGGCGGCCGAAGAACCGTTCGTCGCTGCGGCTTCGTGAGCCGCGTCTGCTGCCGACGGCGTTGTCCCAGGCCGACGCGGCCGAGCTGCTGGCCAGCTTCCGCACCTGGCGAGACCGCGCGATCGCCGGGCTGATGCTCTACTGCGGGCTGCGCTCGGCGGAGGTGCTGGGCCTGGACGTCGCCGACGCCGACATCGGCGGCCGGTGGCTGAAGGTGCTCGGCAAGGGCCAGCGGGAACGGCGCGTCCCGCTCGATGCCGACCTCGCCTCCGTGATCCAGGTCTACCTGCTGGCTGAGCGGCCCGAGTCGACCAGCAGCCGACTGTTCCTGGTGGCCAAGGGGCCGAACCGGGGCCAGCCGCTGACCGCGGCCGGGCTGCGCACGATCTTCCGCTATCACCGCGGGCTGACCGGGATCGTCGGCGGGCACCCGCATGCGCTGCGGCACACCTTCGGCACCGCCCTGGCCGAGGCCGGGGTCGACCTGGCGGTGATGCAGGCGCTGCTGGGCCACGCCCACGTCGACACCACCGCCCGCTACATCCACCTGGCCCCCGCCCACGTGAAAGCCGAGTTCGATGCCGCCCGTGACCGCATCCGCCAGTGCTGACCTGCACGCTGCATACCTCGACCACCTGGCCGGCAGCGGCCGCGGCAACACCGCGTACTGGCAGGCGGCTCGGGTGTTCTTCCGTCGTTGGTCGGACCCGCAGCGGTGGGCCGAGCAGCCCCTGACGGCCAGGTTGTCCGCCGGATCGGCCACCCGGCCGATCATCACGTTCTTGATGCTGCACGGGGTGCTCCGACCCGGCTATGACTACCTTCTGGAACGCAAGCTCTCCAGCATCTGGCGAGACATCAAGGACTCTCCGCTGGGGTCGGATCTCGACCGGTTCATGGCCACGGCCGCCGAGCTGGGGTTCACCGAGCGGGTCCGCTTCGCCACCGGCTCGCAGGTCCCGGCCCGGCTGCTCATCCAGACCGGACGGCGCCTGGACCAGCTCACCATCGCCGACCTGGACATGTTCACCGCGGCCTGTCACGACCGGCACGAGCGCACCGGCAAGGGCCACCAGCACTACCTCGCGGCGGTCAGCAACACCCAGCGGGTCCTGTTCCACCTCGGAGTCGTCGATCAGCTGCCCCGCTCGGGCGGTCCGGTTCCGTTCGCCGAACGACTGGCCGAGGTGCGGGCACCGATCCGTGCGGCGATGATTGCCTACCTGGACCGCAAGCGCGCGACCTGCCAGGCCAAGACGGTCTCCGGGATCGCGACCCGGCTCAAGCACTTCGGGGTGTTCCTCGCCCGCGTCGACCCGGGCCTGGACTCCATCGCCCACCTCGACCGCCGTCGACACATCGAGCCCTACCTGACCTCGCTCGTCGACGCAGTGAACTCCAAGAACGACGAGCTGATCACCGTCGCCGACCGCTCCCGGCGGGTGCTTGCGCTGACCACGTTCTTGACCGACATCACCGAGTGGGGCTGGCCGGACGCGCCCCCACGCAAACTGGTCTTCCGCGACGACATCCCCAAGCTCCCCCAGGTGCTGCCCCGCTACCTGCCCGTCGACGTCGACCGCCGGCTCACCCAGGCGCTGGCCGACCACCCCGGCAACCAGCTGGCCGCGGCAGCACTGCGGCTGCAACGCTGCTGCGGGCTGCGCATCGGCGAGCTGCTCGACCTCGAGCTGGACTGCGTGCACGAGCTACCCGGCCACGGCAGCTGGCTAAAGGTCCCACTCGGCAAGCTCGACACCGAGCGGATGGTCCCGCTCGACGCCGAGATCCTCGCGCTGATCGACCACATCACCGAGATCCGCAGCCCCGGGCGGCCGATGCCGCACCCGCGCTACCGACGGCTGACCCAGTTCCTGTTCACCCACCACGGCCGACGGCTGTCGCAGAACGCGGTCCGCGCCGAGCTCGACCGGGCCGCCGTGACCGCCGGGCTCGGTCACGTCACCCCGCACCAGCTGCGCCACACCTACGCCACCGCCCTGGTCAACGCCGGCGTCTCGCTGCAGGCCCTGATGGCGCTGCTCGGACACATGTCCGCCGAGATGAGCCTGCGCTACGGGCGGCTGTTCGACACCACCGTCCGCGCCGAGTACGAGCGCGCCCTCGACCTCGTCAAGCAGCAGGCCAAAACCCCGAGGGCCGGCCGCAGGAGCCTGCCGCTGACCGACATCACCGGCGGCGCCGACTGGAAGGACACTCCACTGCTCAAGTCCCGGCTGGCCGGCGGATTCTGCCTACGCGCACCCGCCCAGGGCGCCTGCACCTACGCCAACATCTGCGAGCACTGCCCCAGCTTCCATGCCGAACCCAGCTCACTGCCGATTCTGGCCGCCCAACGCGTCGACGCGGCAGCACTCGCCGCCGACGCCGAGAAACGCGGCTGGATCACCGAAGCCGAACGACACTGCCAGCTCATCGCCCAACTCGACGCCCTGATCAGCGAGGCCCAAGCCGGGTGACCACCACCAACATCCTCAACCGTGTCGAGCGCGCCTGCGCCACACTCCGGCACGACGGCAAGAAGGTC
>DASQUF010000185.1:0-2765 GCA_035641435.1 Propionibacteriaceae bacterium
AGCTGCCGCCGTTCCGTCAGAACCTGCTGGACGCGCTCGACCTGAGCCTGTGCGAAGAGATCGTCGCCCAGGTCGACCTGCCCCGCTTCGACAACTCGGCGATGGACGGGTACGTGGTCCGGGCGGTCGATGTCGCCAACGCGTCGCCGGACCGACCGATCAGCTTGCCGGTGGTGGGGGAGATCGCCGCCGGGTCGGCGGCGCTGCACCGGCTGTCGCCGGGGACGGCCATGAAGATCATGACCGGGGCGCCACTGCCCGAGCAGGCCGACGCGATCGTGCCGTACGAGAACAGCGACCGGGGCACCAGCGATGTCCGCGTGTTCGCGCCCAGCGCGGTGGACCAGCACGTCCGCCACCGCGGTGAGGACATCGAGGCCGGGACCCGGCTCTTCGCGCCCGGCGACGTTCTCGGCGCCCGGGACATCGGCGTCCTCGCCGGCATCGGACGGTCCACGGTCATGGTCCGGCCCCGGCCCCGGGTGGTGGTGATCTCCACCGGGACCGAGCTGGTCGAGCCAGGCGATACCTTGGAGCGCGACGAGCAGATCTACGACTCCAACTCGTTCCTGCTGGCCGCCGCCGTACGCGCCGCGGGTGCCCAGGTCTTCCGGGTCGGCCAGGTCGGGGACGACGGTGAGCTGCTCAAGCGGGTGGTCACCGAGCAGTTGCTGCGGGCCGACCTGATTCTGACCAGCGGCGGGATCAGCCAGGGTGACTACGACGTTGTCAAGGCGGTGATGCCGGAGGTCGGGGTCTGCGACTTCGCCTCGGTGGCGATGCAGCCCGGCAAACCGCAGGGGTTCGGGCTGATCGGCCCCGACCGGGTGCCGATGATCATGCTGCCGGGTAACCCGGTCAGCTCGTTCGTCTCCTTCGAGGTGTTCGTCCGGCCGGTGATCCGCAAGCTGATGGGCGCACAGCCCTACGTCCGGCCCACGGTCAAGGCCGAGGCGGCGCACGCGATGACCTCGGTCTGGGGCCGGCAGCAGCTCGCCCGCGGCGTCGTCAGCTACACGGATTCCGGTCGGTGCCAGGTCACGCTGCCCGGAGGCCACGGCTCGCACCTGCTGGCGGACCTGGCCCGGGCCAACGCGCTGGTCATCCTGCCCGAGCAGACCGAGCACGTCGCGGCGGGGGAGCCGCTGGACGTCTGGCTGCTCGAAGAGCTGCTGGGCTGAGCCGGCGATGGCGGAGACGTCCTTGCCGCACCTGAACGAGCGCGGCGATGCGCGGATGGTTGACGTTTCGGCGAAGGCGGTCTCGGCCCGCTCGGCCACGGCCGCCGGGATGGTGCGACTCAGCTCGGAAGCGGTTGCCGCGCTGCGGTCGGACTCCCTGCCCAAGGGCGATGCGCTGGCGGTGGCCAGGATCGCCGGCATCCAGGCGGCGAAGAAGACTCCCGACCTGGTCCTGCTCTGCCATCCCCTGGCGCTCAGCGGGGTGGATGTGACGTGTGCGGTGACGGACGAGGGCGTGGCGATCGAGGCCACCGTCCGCACCACGGACCGGACCGGGGTGGAGATGGAGGCGCTGACCGCCGTCGCCGTGGCCGGGCTGAACGTCATCGACATGGTCAAGGCGGTGGACCGGGCGGCCGTGATCAGCGACGTACGGGTGCTGGCGAAGACCGGCGGCCGGCGCGGCGACTGGACCCGGGCGGGCGAGGGGTGAGCGACACCGCCCTCGTCATCACGGTCTCCACGCGGGCGGCCGCCGGCGTCTACACCGACCGCTCCGGCCCGGTCATCGTCGAGGCACTGCGGGCCCTGGACTTCGTGGTGTCCGAGCCGTTGGTGGTGCCGGACGGCGATGCCGTCGGGGCGGCGTTGCGTGCGGCGGTGGCGGACGGGCACGCCGTGGTGATCACGACCGGCGGGACGGGGCTCAATCCGACCGACCAGACCCCCGAGCAGACCCGGTCAGTGCTGGAGCGGGAGGTGCCGCAGCTGGCCACGGAGATCGCCCGCTACGGTGTCGAGCATGGGGTGCCCACCGCCGTGCTCAGCCGGGGGACCGCCGGCGTCGCGGGGCGTACGGTGATCGTCAACCTGCCCGGATCCAGCGGCGGGGCGCGGGACGGGATGACCGTTCTCGCTCCGGTGCTACGGCATGCGGTGAGCCAGGTGCGAGGTGGAGACCACTGAGATGATGTCGGTCGGCCCCGAGTCCCCGCTGCTGCCTTCTCGGGCGTCGCGTACGGGTCGGCACCGCTGGCCGGTAACGCTCCAGCACGGGGAGGTGGTACTGGCCCCCTTGCGGCAGCGGGACGGTGGCGCCTGGGAGCGGGTGCGGCGGGAGAACGCCGAGTGGCTGCGGCCCTGGGAGGCGACCCTGCCGCCGGGCTCGGAGCCTGGGCCGGCGACGTTCGCGGGACTGGTGCGCACGCTCGGACGGCAGGCCCGGGAGGGGCGGATGCTGCCCTGGCCGGTCTGGTACGAGCCGGGTGGGGACCGGAGCCGAGCTCAGTTGGCGGGCCAGCTGACGGTGAGCGGTATCGTCGGCGGCTCCGCCTCCTGGGGACAGATCGGATACTGGGTCGACCAGCGGCTGGCCGGGCGGGGGATCATTCCGACGGCGGTGGCGCTGGCGGTCGACTACTGCTTCCGCTCGATGAAGCTGCACCGGGTCGAGATCGCGATCCGGCCCGAGAACGTCCGCAGCCTGCGGGTGGTGGCCAAGCTGGGCTTTCGGCCGGAGGGGCTACGGCCTCGCTACCTGCACATCGACGGGGACTGGCGGGACCACCTGGTGTTCGCGCTGAA
>DASQUF010000186.1:0-9580 GCA_035641435.1 Propionibacteriaceae bacterium
CGTCGAGCAGCTGATCATCGTCAGCCAGGGCTACCACCTGCCCCGGGCCGTGGCCACCTGCCGCGCCCTCGGAGTGGACGCGACCGGCGTAGGCGACTCCACGCTGAGACACACGCGGGCCTGGCGGCGGGGGGCGATCCGTGATCAGTTCGCCTGCGTCAAGACGGTCATGGACCTGGTTACTGGACGGGATCCGGTGCTCGGTCAGCGCGAAACCAGCGTCGACGACGCCCTCGCGCGCTAGCCCACCGCAGCCTTCCTCTCGAGCTCTCCAGAGTCTCAGCAACGTTGGTTGTGTTGTACCTGCATGCCGGTAATACTGTAATCAGTGCAACGGAAGGGAGCACAACATGCGGTTGCATGAGCACGGACCCGGACACCGCGGACGCGGACGAGGGTCGGAAGAAGAGGGTGAGGAGCGCGGTCGCGGCCGGCGCGGCCCCCGAGGTCGCGGGTTCGGCCGCCCAGGAGGCTGGCAGAACGTCGACCTACCGCCCGCCGATGACGCGCAGGCCTGGTTCGAGGGCCGGCTGCCCAGCGAGTGGTTCACCGATGTGGCCGTGACGGTCGATCGGGAGGAGATCACCGTGGTCGGCACCCTGGCCGACGAGACCACTGACGATGGCGCAGCTGCCGAGGGCCGGATCAGCCGGTTCCGGGCTGACACTCGCGGACAGCGGATGGAGATCGCTGACGAGGCCCAGGCCCGCTACCTGCGCAAGGTGTCGTGGGGCGCGCGGCTCGGGGAGACCGAGGCGCTGTTCACTCATATCTCGGTCCCGGTGATGACCCGGCTCCGCCAGCCGGAGCGGCAGGTGCTCGACACCCTGGTCGACGCCGGCGTAGCCCGGTCGCGCTCAGAGGCGCTGGCCTGGGCGGTCAAGCTGGTCGGCGAGCACGCCGAGTCCTGGCTGAGCGACCTGCGGGGCGCCATGGAAGAGGTCGACAAGCTGCGGGCCACTGGCCCCGACCTGGGCGAGACCCGCGAGGTCTAGTCGCCCGCGCGAAACCTCTGCGCCCTTTCCTCGTCCTTGCGCCGCCTACATCGGGCGCGAGGATGAGGAGAGGGCACGAAGTCGTCTCAGGCGCTAGCGCCGATGCGCGCGGTAGTAGGTGATCAGCGACTGGGTCGAGCCGTCCTGCTTGGCCAAGGCGTCCTCGTCGCCCTTGACCGCCGGCGTCACCTGCAGCGCCAATTGCTTGCCCAGCTCGACCCCCCACTGGTCGAAGCTGTCGATACCCCAGACCACACCCTGGGTGAACGTGATGTGCTCGTACAGCGCGATCAGCTGGCCGACTACCGATGGGGTCAGCGCGGGGGCCATGATCGAGGTCGTCGGCCGGTTTCCGGAGAAGACCCGCGCCGGCACGATCTCCTCCGCGGTGCCCTCCGCCCGCACTTCGTCGGCCGTCTTGCCGAAGGCCAGCGCCGCGGTCTGGGCGAAGAAGTTGGCCAGGAACAGCTCGTGTACGTCGTTGTCGCCGTCGACCAGCGGGTGCGCCGGGGTGGCGACCGCGATGAAGTCGGCCGGGATCATCTGGGTGCCCTGGTGGATCAGCTGGTAGAACGCGTGCTGCCCGTTGGTGCCCGGCTCGCCCCAGAACACCTCACCGGTGGCCGTGGTCACCGGTGACCCGTCCCAGCGGACACCCTTGCCGTTGGACTCCATGGTCAGCTGCTGCAGGTATGCGGCGAAGCGGTGCAGGAACTGCGCGTACGGCAGCACGGCATGGCTGCTCGCGCCGAAGAAGTTGACGTACCAGACGTTGAGCAGCCCCATCAGCATCGGCACGTTGCGGGCCGGCTCGGAATCGGCGAAGTGCCGGTCGATCAGGTGGAACCCGGCCAGGAAGTCGGCGAAGTTCTCCGGTCCGATGGCCACGGCGACCGACGTGCCGATCGCCGAGTCGACCGAGTAGCGGCCGCCGACCCAGTCCCAGAAGCCGAACGCGTTGGCCGGGTCGATCCCGAACGCCGCCACCTTGTCCAGCGCGGTGGAGACCGCCACGAAGTGCTTCGCCACGGCCGCGCCGGCCGCCTCGTCACCCTCCTCGATGGCCCCGGCGGACCGCAGCCCCTCGAGCAGCCAGGTCCGGGCCAGCCGGGCGTTGGTCAGCGTTTCCAGCGTGGTGAACGTCTTGGACGCGACGATGAAGAGCGTGGTCTCCGGGTTGAGGTCCTTGGTCTTCTCGGCCACGTCGGTCGGGTCGATGTTCGACACGAATCGGCAGGTCAGTCCGGGCTGCACGAACGGTTGTAGCGCCTCGTACACCATCACCGGACCGAGGTCGGAACCGCCGATGCCGATGTTGACGACCGTCTCGATCCGCTGACCGGTGACCCCGGTCCACTCGCCGCTCCGCACCGAGTCGGCGAACGCGTACACCTTGTCGAGCACCTCGTGCACCTGCGGCACCACGTCGACGCCGTCGACCACGAGACTGGCGTCGCGCGGCAGCCGCAGTGCGGTGTGCAGCACCGCGCGATCCTCGGTGACGTTGATGTGCTCGCCCGCCAGCATCGCGTCCCGCCGCTCCGGCACGCCGACCTGCTCGGCCAGGTCGACCAGGGCATCCAGGACCTCGCCGGTCAGCAGGTTCTTCGACAGGTCGACGTGGAGGTCACCGGCGGTGAAGGTGAGTGAGGCCGCGCGCTCCGAATCGCTGGCGAACCAGCCGCGCAGATCGGGCTCCAACCCGGCCAACAGGTCGGTCAGGGTTGCCCAGGCCGGAGTCGTGGTGGCGTCAACGGGTTGGCTCATCTCATCCCTCGCTTCGTCGGGGTGGGTACGCCCGTCACCTTACTGAGCCGGTGCATCAGCTGAGCGGTGACCCATTTCGGCGCGTGGCCCTGAACTTCTGACGCGCGTTTCACAGCTATCCGGCGTGTCGCCGGTCTCAACGGCCACTGGCGTCACTTTCTCAGGGCGATCTGGCTGCGCACCGGCTAGCGTCGAGGTGTGGATGCCAGGCTGGCTCGGGCGCGACCGGAGACCGACCGTCCGTACGCGCCCGCGGAGTCGGAGTCCCGGTCCGACCTGGAGCGGATCCGTTTCGCCCGGTCCTTCTCCCGGCTGGCTGAGGTGACCCAGGTGATCAGCGCCGGCGCGACCAGCGGGGTGGTGCACAACCGGCTGACCCACACGATCAAGGTCACCGCGGTGGCTCGCGCGATCGCGGTCCGCCTGCTGCAGACCGAGGACCGCGACCTGCTCGCCCGGCTCGGCGGTCTCGACCATGTCGTGGTCCAGGCGGCGGCCAGCGCTCATGATCTTGGCCATCCGCCTTTCGGGCACCTCGGCGAACGGGTGCTGGACCGGCTGGCCCGGGAACGCTTCGGTCTGGCCGACGGCTTCGAGGGAAACGCCCAGACCTTCCGGGTCATCACCGAGATCGAGGTCCACGGGCCGAGCGACGTCGGCCTCAACCTGATCGCGGCCGTACGCGCGGCGGTCCTCAAGTATCCGTGGGCGCGCATCCATTACCCCGACCCGCACCCGACCGACTGGCCGACGCCGGCCCGTGGTGCCGGACACGACCGGCACGGCCTCGGGGCGGCGAAGTTCTCCTGCTACCTGATCGACCTGCCGGAGATGCAAGACGCCTTGGGGGCGTTCCCCGGGCTGCCGCCCGGCCGGCAGACCCTGGAGTGCTCGGTGATGGACCTGGCGGACGACATCGCCTACTCGCTGCACGACGTGGAGGACTTCCACCGCTCGGGCGTGCTGCAGTTCTCCCCCGTGTCGGGCGAGTTCCGGTCCTGGGCGAGCGACCGCAAGGAGCTGGCGGCCCTCGATGAGGATGAGCTGGCCCGGGCCGGCCGCCAGCCGGGGACCGGGCTGGAGCGGCTCCGCCGCCACCTGACCTCGCGCGACGCCTGGATCTTCGACGAGGACACCTTCGCCGCGGCGGTGGAGCGGGTCGGAGAGGAGTTCGTGGACGGCGTGCTCGCTCAGCCCTACGACGGCTCCATGGCGGCCGACCGGGCCGCCACCGGCTTCAGTGCCACCTGGATCGACGAGCTCATCGCCGCGGTGGCCCCGACGCCCGACCCCGCGGTCCGCTCCGGTTACGTCGCCCTCAGCCCGCCGGCCTGGCACCAGGTGTCGGTGCTCAAGTTCGTCAACCAGTACTTCATCCTGGAACGCCCCGACCTGGCCATGCTGCAACGCGGCCAGGAGCAGACCGTCGAGCAGCTGGTGGTCTCCTTCGACCGTTGGCTGACCGACCGAGGCGACGCCGTACGCGCCCCGCGCCGGTTGGTCGACCTGGTCGAGGCGGCCACCCGAGCGTACGCGCGGGTCGCCCGCGAGCATCCCGAGTGGCTGGACGGCCGGACCAGCGCCGCCGACCTGTCGCGGATGGGGCGCGGTCGCGGCATCATCGACTACGTCAGCAGCCTGACCGACGCCCAGGCGGTGGCGTACGCCGCTCGGCTGAGCGGAGCCAGCGGGCTGCTCTGGACCACGGGAGGTCTGTAATGACAGAGACGATGCAGGCCGTGGTCACCCACGGTCCGCGGGACTACCGGCTGCAGGACGTGCCCCGGCCCACCGCCGGGCCCGGCGAGGCGCTGGTCCAGGTGGAGGCGGTCGGCATCTGCGCCAGCGACCTGAAGTGCTACCACGGGGCGGCCAAGTTCTGGGGCGACGAGGACCGCCCGGCCTATGTGGAGACCCCGGTCGTCCCCGGGCACGAGTTCGTCGGCCGCGTGGTCGAGCTCGACGAGGCCGCCGCCGCGCGCTGGGGCGTGGACGTCGGCGATCGGGTCACCTCCGAGCAGATCGTGCCCTGCTGGCAGTGCCGCTACTGCCGCCGCGGCCAGTACTGGATGTGCGCGCCACACAACATCTACGGGTTCAAGCGGCGTACGCCCGGGGGCATGGCGGAGTACATGGTCTTCCCGACCGACGCGCTGGTGCACAAGGTCAGCGACGAGCTGCCGGCCGCCCACGCCGCCTTCATCGAGCCGCTGTCCTGCGCCCTGCACGCGGTCGAGCGCGGCAATGTCGGCTTCGAGGACGTCGTGGTGGTCGCCGGCTGCGGCCCGATCGGGCTGGGCATGGTGGCCGGCGCGGCGGCCAAGTCCCCGGCTCAGGTGATCGCCCTCGACCTCGCCGACCACAAGCTGGCGCTGGCCGAGAAGTGCGGGGCCACCCTCACCCTGAACATCGGGACCGACGACGTGGTCAGCGTGGTCCGGGACCTGACCGACGGCTACGGCGCCGACGTCTACCTGGAGGGCAGCGGCCACCCGTCCGCGGTCGGCCAGGGGTTGCAGCTGCTGCGCAAGCTGGGCACCTTCGTGGAGTACAGCGTCTTCGGCTCCGACGTGACCGTGGACTGGTCGATCATCTCCGACGACAAGGAGCTGGACGTCCTCGGCGCCCATCTCGGCCCGCACTGCTGGCCGGCGGCGGGACAGATGCTCGAGTCCGGCCGACTGCCGCTGGCCGATATCGTCACCCACCAGCTGCCGCTGAGTGAGTTCCAGCAGGGCCTCGACCTGGTCGCCGACGGCTCGGCGTCGATCAAGGTGTCCTTGCTGCCCGGTCACTGACCCCTGCCGGCTCCAGGTTTCGCACGTACACCCGGAAAACTGACACTGAGCCCGCGAAACTTGATGGGTGCAGTGACAGTTTCCCGGGTATACCCGGGAAACTGCGGCCACGGAGTGGGTCGGGACGCGAGAGGATGGGCGCCATGGTCAAGACCAGTGACCGCGTACGCGCTGCTTTTGTCGTCGGGTTGGCGGTAGCCCAGGTGCTGTCGTCGCCGGTGACGTCGGCCCTGCTGGGCCCGTCCGCCGACCAGGGAGCGATCTCCGACGCCAACCTGAGCCCGGTGACCCCCGCGGGTTGGGCGTTCGTGATCTGGGGGCTGATCTACGCGGCGTCGCTGGTCCTGGCGGTCTACCAGCTGCTGCCCAACCAGCTCGGCCGCCGGGTGCACCGGCGGACCGGCTGGTGGCTGGCTGGGGCGTTCGCCGCCAGCACGGTCTGGGTCCCGGTCTTCGGCGCCCAGGTGATCTGGCTGTCTCAGCTCGTGATCGTTCTGCTGGTGATCTGCCTGATCTTCGCCACAATCGGGTTCAGCCGGTCGGGCCCCGCGGAGAGCGCCGCCGAGCAGTTCGCCTTCCGGCTGCCGATCACCCTCTATCTGGGCTGGGCCACGGTGGCCTGCTGCGCCGGGTTCGGCACCACGTTCCGTTCGCTCGGCATGCCCCAGGAGGCCGGCTGGGCCAGCGATCTCGGTGTCGCCCTCGTGCTGAGCGCGACGATCGCATCGCTGTTCGTCATCGGCCGGCTGTTCGCGGTCACCGGATTCGTCCTCGCCGCCTGCTGGGCTCTGCTCGCCGTGGCCGCCGCGACGTACTCCGCCGAGGTGCGGCTCGCCACGGTGCTCGCCCTGATCGTGCTGCTGGCCGTGCTGTTCGGTCGGACCATCCGCAGCGACGCGCGGCGTACGATCCTGCTCGGCTGATCTTGGAGCTGCTTACCGAGATCTGGCGCCGGGCGACGTCGGTCCAGCCCATTCCCCCGCCTGCCGTCGTCGCGCTCACCGCGGCGATGGCGCTGGCCCTGGTGCTGTCCCGGGCGGCGTGGCCCTATACCCGGATGCTGGTCACCATCACCCACGAGGCCGGACACGCGGTCGCGGCGCTGGTCGCCGGCCGGCGGCTGCAGGGCATCCGGCTGCACTCCGACACTTCCGGGCTCACCGTGTCCAGCGGGCGGGCCAGCGGCCCCGGGATGGTGGCGATGTTGCTGGCCGGCTACCTGGCGCCGGCCCTGGTCGGGCTGGGCGCCGGGGGCCTGCTGATCGCCGGCTTCAGCCTCGGCCTGCTCTGGCTGCTGGTGATTCTGCTGGCCCTGATGCTGCTGCAGATCCGTAACTTCGCCGGGTTCGGGATCGTCGTGGTGGTGGGGGTCGCGCTCGTCGTGGTGAGCTGGTACGCCCCGGCGCCGGTCCAGTCCGGGGTGGCGTACCTGGTGACCTGGATCCTGCTGCTGTCCGCCCCGAAGCCGGTGCTCGAGCTGGTCCGAATGCGTCGGCACGGTCGAGCCTCGCAGTCCGATGCCGACCAGCTGGCCCGGCTGACCCGGGCGCCGGCCGAGCTGTGGGCGGTCTTGTTCCTGGTGCTGAACTGCATCGGGCTGCTGCTCGGGGTGGCTCTGCTGATGCCCGCGGTCCTCGAGGTGCTCACCAACATGCTCGCCGAGTGATAGAACCTCAGCAAACAGCAGAGCCCGCCGGAGCTCAGGGCTCCGGCGGGCTCGGACGGTGTCAGCCGGTGTGGGTCAGCGGATCGTCGGGTCGGCGCGCTGCCCGACGAGGATCAGCTCGTCCCGCATGCTCGGCGTCGCGGCGTTGCTGATCGCCAGCTCCAGAGCCTTGCGGGTGCGTGCGGACTCACGGCGGCTCTTGATGGCCTTCGCGAGGCGGAACATTGCAGTACTTCCCTTCAGGTGCTGTTGAATCTCGAACTTTTCGATTTCGAAGTGTACAACGCAGCCCCCCAGGCGGCTATTCCCGCAGCGGTGTCAGCCTCCAGCACTGTCCGCGAGCGCCGATCGAGCGCCCTCGGCCTGGACGAATGGAGCGAGCCGGCAACGCTTGTCGCCGGCGAGCGAGCAAGGAAGAGTGAGGGTTAAGCGCGAGAGCGAGCGGACAACTTTACGCCGCTTGGCCGTAGCGACGGTCGGACAGTACGACACCCGCCCGCTCGAGCTCGGCCTCCACCCGGAAGCGCTCGATGTCGCGCTCCACGCCGATGGACTCGCCGCCCAGCTCGTGCTCGATGCCGAGCATCTCGCAGATCTGCATCATCAGCCGGTCGTACGCCATCCGGTTGCCCATCTGGTGGGCGGCGGAACGGTGCTCATCCTGACCCAGCAGGGCCCGCAGCCGGCGCAGGTCGGCGGCCAGCTGCTCGAGCGGTATGCCCTGCTGGGTGCGCAGCGCGCGGACGGCCCGGCGGTGCTCGGCGTCCTCGGCCCGCTTGTCCTTCCAGCGGCGGATGCTCTCGTCCCAGCGACCCGCGATCAGGTCCCAAACCAGCACGCAGCCGATGGGGACCAGCACCATGATGGACACGGCGATGCCGCCTAACAGCACCTGGCCCATGTCCACCATGACAAAACCTTAAGTCGGGCCCAGAAGGTTCACAACCAGAACCCCGAACCGTAAATCAACCGTCACCATGTTGGCGGCGTGTCGCGTTGTGAGAAAGATTACACCGGGTCAGTACACCGAGACGTGCACATGGTCGTAGTGGTTGGCCGAGGCCGAGCCGCGGTCGGCCATCGGCCGCCAGCCGTCGGAGGAGCGCTGCACCGTCCAGATCTTCTGGTAGTAGATGACCTCGCTGACCCCCAGCTCGGAGGCGTTGGCCCGGGTCCAGTTGGCGATGTCCCAGCCCACCGAGGAGTTGGAGATCATCACGTCGACGGCCTGACCGGTGCCGTGGAAGCCGCCGCTGGACCGTCGGCCACCGAAGGAGCTGACCTGGGGATAGCGGGCGCAGATGGCCCGATACACCTTGATCGCGTTCGGGACCAGGCCCGACTCGATCGAGGAGCTCTTCGAGCACGACGCGGAGGAGATGCCGCTGCTGCTGCTAGTGCTGGTGCCGCCTCCAGAGGACTGGACCACCGGCTTCTTGTCGCTCGGGTACTTGTTGCTGATCCAGCGACCGCGGTCGTTGTAGGAGATGAAGCGGAAGCCGTTGTAGATCACGCTGGTCACCGAGACCTTGTCACCGGCGGACACCACGTCGACCACGTCGGACTCGAAGTTGGGCGCCGTCCGGACGTTGAGGCTCGCGGTGGCGTACCTGCTGCCCACCACCTTCAGCGCCGGGGTCGGTGCCGGCTTCGGCGTGGGCTTTGCTACCGGCTTCGCCTTGACCGTGACCTTGGGCTTGGCGGAGGCCTTACGCGTGGCGCTCGGCTTGGCGGTGGGCGTCGGACTCGCCGTACGCCGCAGGTTCGGCTCGCGGGTGGTGGACGGGCTGTCGACGACGGCGAGCGGCGTATTGACCGCGGGCGCCGGATAGGCGGTCTGCGGTTCGTTCCCCGGCCAGGTCGCCGCGGCTACCCCTATGCCGAGGACCCCGACCATAACGGACGGCACTGCTATCCGAGACACCCGCACAGCCAATGACGGCTGTAGTGCTCTACGCGGACGTGGACGACCCACGAACAACCCCACTCCCCCGAGTGTCTGAGACCAAAACGTTATCTTGCGATAGCGAGTGTAAACAGAACGGCGCAAAAAAGACCAACCGTTGGCAACGGATTGGCACTGGCATTTTTCTTTCGTAGTGAGGCATGTTTGCCACTGTGGCAGGAGTCCGTTGGGAGGAAGGATTACTGCCATGACCGGATTGCTGCTCCTTCTTCTCCTTGTCGCCGCTCTGGCCCTCGGGCTGGAGACCCACCACCGCGAGATCCGCCGCCAGGGTCCGCCGCGCCTCGACTCCGAGGTCCGGCGCGAGCTCCGCGCCCTCGGCCTCTGATCTCCTCGACCCCTCCCCTGGCCGGCACTTCCCGCTAGCCGCGCCCGCTTTCCGCGCTCA
>DASQUF010000187.1:0-2157 GCA_035641435.1 Propionibacteriaceae bacterium
GCTCCCTCACCGCGCCTCCCGCCGGTAGAGAAGGGTGGCCCGCTGGTCCCCGGTGAACCAGCGTTCCAGCGCACCCGCGATGTCCTCCGCCGTCACCGCGTTGATCTCCGCGATCCGGGTGTTGACCAGGTTCGGATCGCCGTGCAGGGTGGCGAACTCGCCGAGCGCGTCGGCGCGCGAGTCGACCCGGACCAGCTCGTGTAGCCAGTGTCGCTCGTACTGAGCCTTGGCCCGGCGCAGCTCCCGGTCGGTAGGGGGTTCGCTGCGCAGCCGGTCGACCTCGCGAACCAGATCGTCCTCCAGCTGCTCGATCGGGACGCCGTCGCGGGCCCGGGCGTAGACGATGCCGGAGGAGTTCCCGCCGATCAGGCCGAGGGTGCTGGCGCTAGCCGTCTCGGCCCGCTCGGTGCCGCGGACCAGAGTCTTGTGCAGCCGGGAGGTCTGGCCGTGTCCGAGCACGCTGAAGGCCAGGTCCACGGCGTCGAACGCAGCTGTGCCGCGCTGCGGCAGCCGCCAGGACAGGTAGACCGCCTCGGCCGGCACGACCCCCGACGCCTCGCCGCGCTCCTGACCAGTCAGCGGTCCCAGCGGCTCGGTCACCCGCTTGGGCGGCTTCGCCCCGTCGTCCAGCCGACCGAAGTAGCGCTCGACTCGATCGAAGGCGTCGTCAGCCGTCACATCGCCGACGACGGAGAGCACCGCGTTGCTCGGCCGGTAGTGGGTCCGGAAGAAGGTCTGCACGTCCGAGAGCGTGGCGGCGTTCAGGTCATCCATCGACCCGATGGTGGTATGCCCATATGGGTGGTCGGGTGGGAAGGTCAACGCGTTGAGCAGCTCCATCGCGTCGCCGTAGGGCACGTTGTCGTAGCGCTGCCGCCGCTCTTCCTTGACCACTTCGCGCTGGTTGTCCAGGCTCTCCTGGGTCAGCGCGTCCAGCAGCGTGCCGAGCCGGTCCGCCTCCAGCCACAGGGCGAGGTCGAGACCACCGGTGGGCAGGGTCTGGAAGTAGTTGGTGCGGTCGAACCAGGTGGTCGCGTTGACCGCGGCGCCCGCGGCCTGCAGCAGCCCGATGTGCTGGCCTGACGGGACGTGGGCCGATCCCTGGAACATGATGTGCTCGAACAGATGGGCGAAGCCGGTCCGGCCCGGCTCCTCGTCCCGGGAACCCACGTCGTACCACAGGTTGACCGCGACGGACGGGGCTCCGTGGTCCGGACTCGCGATCACCCGCAGCCCGTTGTCCAGCCGCTGCTCGACAATGGGGTAGTCGACGGTGATCGCCGGGGCCGCGTTCATGGGCCCCATCACAGCACATGCGGGCAATCGCTCCGGCCGTGGCTCAGGGCCCCTGTGGCCACCGGGTTTCACATCCCTGGCCCAGTACGTTCGACCCATGCTGATAGCCGAGGAGTATCTGCTGCTCGCCCTGGACGAGAAGACCGGAAAGCTGCGCGTCGGCAGCGACGTTCTGGGGCCGGCGCTAGGCGGGGCACTCATCACTGAGCTGGCGCTCAAGGAGCGGATCGGCGTCACCCCGCACGAGGCCGGCTGGAACCAGCGGGGGCGGGTGACCATCACCAGCATGACTCCGACCGACGACCCCGAGCTGGACGCGGCGCTCGACAAGCCGGCGGAGAACGAGGGCCGCAAGGTCAAGGACCTGCTGAGCGCCTACTCGACCAAGAAGCGCCGGTTGAGCCACGGCGTACGCGAGCGGCTGCTGGAGCGGCTCGCCGCGTCCGGGACGCTGGTGAAGACCGAGGTCAGCATCTTCGGGTTCATCCCCGCACGACCTGGCCGGCCGGCGACTCGGCGGGGGAGGACGACGTACGCCGGCGGCTGCAGGCCGCGCTGGTCGACGGCACGACGCCGACCGAGCGGACCGTCGCGTTGATCGCGTTGCTGCATGTGACTGGGCTGCTGCCCAAGGTAGTCTCCACCGAGAACAAGCGGGTGCTCAAGGCGAAGGCGAAGGAGCTGACGAGCGGGGACTGGGCCGCCAAAGCCGTGAAGGACGCCATCGATGAGGCCGCGGCCGCAACCACGGCCGCGGTCGGCGCCGCCTCGGCGGCGTCGGCCGGATCATTGGGCTTCCTGGGCGAACCCTGATCGGGGCCGTGGTTCCTACTGGGCCGGGTCTGAGTCGGATTGGCGGGG
>DASQUF010000188.1:0-11340 GCA_035641435.1 Propionibacteriaceae bacterium
TTGGCCACCGCGGCGGCCGGCTGCTCGAGCTGCCAGAGGTAGGCCGACAGCCCCCGCGAGGTCGCCGAGGGGTTGAAGACGATCTTGGCGCCGGCAAGGCCCAGCGCCCGCCAACCCTCGGGGAAGTGCCGGTCGTAGCAGATGTAGACCCCGATCGGCCCCACCGCGGTCTGGAACACCGGGTAGCCCAGGTTTCCCGGCCGGAAATAGAACTTCTCCCAGAACTTCTCCAGGTTGGGCAGGTGGTGCTTGCGGTACTTGCCGAGGATGGTGCCGTCGGCGTCCACCACCACCGCGGTGTTGTAGTAGACGCCGGGGATGTCCTCCTCGTAGATCGGCAGGATCATGACCATCGACAGCTCGGCGGCCAGCGCCGCGAACCGCTGCACGATCGGCCCGTCTGCCGGCTCCGCAAGGTCGTAGTACTTGGCGTCCTCGGTGATGCCGAAGTACGGCCCGTAGAACAGCTCCTGGAAGCAGATGACCTGGGCGCCCTGTCCCTTGGCGTCCCGGGCGAACTGCTCGTGCTTGTCCAGCATCGAGGCGACGTCGCCGGTCCAGGTGGTCTGGGTGATGGCTGCTCGGACGACGGTCATCGGACTCCGCCCCCGAGGCGTACGCGCGGTGCCACAGAAACCAACTACCTCACATCCTCATCAGACTCGTGCGCAGTGTCGGCCAGCTCGGCCGGATCGACCGTGCCGCCCGGGCCGCCCGGGTCGTCCTCGATCGTCAGCGAGCCGTACTCCTCCGGCTCCGTGGGAGCTCCCGTGTCGTCGCCCTCGACGGGCTGGGAATCGTCAAACGTGGGGGTGGACATGCTGAACTCTATCGCCGCCGTCCGGCTCGGCGCTTTGCTAGGAGGTAACGAAAGGCCGCCGCTCGTACGCCAGCCGAACCCCCGGCCGTACGCCCCAGGAGGCCAGCGCGCCGACCGCCGCCTCGACGGTGGCCGAGGCCCCGCGGCGGGGCCAGGTCGCCCCGGTCCACGGCTGCAGCGTCTTCACCTGCAGCACCACCCCGTCCCGGTCCACCACGGCGACATCGATGGGGTAGCGCATGCCCATCATGTGCACCGACGGACACCGGGTGATCCACAGTGCGCCCTCGACCGCATCGGTGCCGAGTAGGCCGCGGCCGCGCGTCGCGGAGTCCTGCGCCACCGCCACCGGTGCCACCGGCCGGCCGTCGCAGAGCAGCGTGTCCGGGCCCGGCCCGAAGGTCTTTCCCGGCCGGTTCACGGCCGCACCCGAACCCGCGTACGCCCTCGCCACATCCGGTTCGTCGGACCTTCGGTGTGCATAGAATGATGCCCTTTGTGGCGGGGTTGGCGAAGGCAGCAGCGTACCTAGGACACGCAGAGGGGGGTTGTCGGTGAGCCCCAGACGCCGCGCCGTCGAGCGGGCCACCCGCCGGCAGATGCTCACCGACCGCATCGTCATCGGGACGCTCGTCGTCGTCGCTCTCTCCGGCATGATGAGCGTGCTCCCGGCCTACACCCAGGTTGCGGTGTCCCGGTTCGCCTGCCGCGTCGGCTCCCTCGGGCTCGGGTCCTGCGGCGCTCCCGGCATCAACCTGGGGAACAGCCAGCTCGCGCCCGCCCGCTGCACGGTCCTCGGCACACTGGACGAGGCGCTGCCAGAAGTCCGGGTCGAGCAGGTGACCACCAGCCAGGGCCTGCCGGTGACGATCAGCCAGGCCCGGTCGGGGGACGTGTACGTCGCCCTCGACGGGGCTGAGCAGCCGTCCCCGCCCGACCTGCTGGCCGGGGAGACCCGTGCGCTGCGTACGGTCCTGCCGGGCGTTGCCGTGCCGGGCCAAGCCGAGTGGTACCTGCCCCGGGGGCAGGGACTGGACCAGCTGGTGACGGCGGCTCACGGTGAGCACCAGCAGTGGTTCGAGCGCCAGTCCGCGCTCGCCTTGGTGGGGTCGCGACTCTTCGGTCCGCACCAGGAGGTCCCGCCGCCGGCCCTGCTGTTCAGCGAGGTCAGGCTGGACGAGCCGCGGCTGCCGCGGTTCGGCGATCGGGCGGCACCGCCGCGGACCGACCGGAGTCCGAAGCGACAAACGGGACCGGTTGCGGCCGTCAACAGCCTGCGCCTGGACCCGAAGGTACCCGGGCTCGCGGTCGTCAACCGCATCTCGGGGACCGCGGCCACGGTGGCCAGCCTGCGCGGCACCTTGCGGCAGCGGCCCGTCACCGGCGCGCTGCGCTGGACTCGCAACGCCGACGGTGTCATCACCTCGGTGCTGGTCACGGTGGTCGGCAACTTCCGGATGGCTCCCGGAGAGAGGCTCGGCTCGCTGCCCGGGCCGGCGGTCGCCTACATTTCGATCCCGGTCACCACGCCGCCGGAGCAGCGGCTGGTTCAGGCGTGGCTGGCCGACCCGGTGGGCGTCACCGTGCCGTTGTCCGAGCTCCTTGGCCTACGGCCGGCTCGGACGTCGGACCAGCTCGGGTCCTTCCTGACCCGCGCCGCCACGGTCACAATCCTGCGGTACGCCTTCGTCGCGCCCCAAGACCTGCAGGCCCGAGCGCTCGGTGAGCTGGCCACGTTGCGCCGGCAGGACTGGACCGGCATCCGGATGGTCGCCGCCAGCAGCATCGCGCCGCAACCCAGCGGGGGCCGGCGGCAGATCGTGGAGGACCCCTCGTGCCGGACCTAGTGGCGCGTCGGCCAAATCTCTTACCGTTTCGCGACGCCCAGGCACGCACCTCGCGGCGTTCTCCTCGGTCGCGTTGCGACTCGGCAGCCCTCCCTCGTCGGCCTTGCGATGCACGCACCTGAACGCCGTCAAACGGCAAGGAACTTGGCCGACACGCCACTAGGCCAGGCGTCCGACCGCGGACGAATCCGATGCCATCGACCTGGATCTGGAATGTCTGGGCGCCGGCTGTCAGCGACCGGCGGCCGGTGCCGAAGGAATGGGTTTCCACCTCTGGATGGTGCCCGGGTGCTCTGCCTGACCTCCGGCGGGGGCAGCAAGCGCCCATCCTCGCGGCCGCCGGCGCGCGAGTCACCGTCGTCGACTGTCTGCCCGCCAGCTCGACCAGGACCGAACGTCGCCGTGCGCGACGGCCTTTAACAATCACGACCGTCCAGGTCCGAGTCGATGGCCCGAGGGCAGACGGGACTCACCGCCGGTCCGTACGGTTCGACCAGGTCAGCAGACCGCGACAAGCCTCGTACTGCCCCCCACGGTCACCGCGTTACTCCTGAATGAGATCCGTCCGCCGGAAGTCATTGAGGGGTTTACGCGGTGACCGTCTCGCGTCACGACGCCAGGGCGGTCCCGGCAACAGTCAGACAGGCGATCTGCTCGATCCGGGGTTCGGAGCCTGCCGATCAGGTTCGATCCGGGTCCCTTGGCTGACCGAGGGTGTTGTCGGGCGGATTGGCGACGTCGCCCGACCGATCGGTGTAGACGCCGGTGCCGGGAACGCCACCGCCGTACGTGAGATCTCCTCGATCGAGCGGATCGGTTTCCGCCGGACCTGTCTCGGTGGGCATAGCCCCCAAGGGGACTCCCACATCCATCCGAGCCTCGTCGTCGGTGTCATCATCGTCGGCGGAAGTCTTCTTCCCGGCCGCCGCCGCGCCAACGGCGACTGCGGCTGCGGCGCCCAGTCCGGCCGCTACGGCCTTGCCCGATACCCCTGCCTTACCGGCGTCACCGCGTGAGCTGCTGGCGTCGGCCACCCCAGGTGTGCCGACCGCAGTACCCTCGTTGACCGACCCACGCCAAGCACCGGTGGAATAGCCTTCGGCCTCGATGAAGGCCTTGAACCGATCCAGGTCGGCCTCAGCCCGGTTTTCGACCACATTGAGCTTGTCGCCGACCTTCTCCACCAGGCCCTCAGGCTCGTACTCCAGTGACAGGTGCACCGAGGTCTGGCCGCCTCCGACGTCCTCGAAGGTCACCGCACCCGCGTTGGTCGCGCCTTCGGTCGCCGCCCAGGCCACCTTCCGGTCGGGCACTTGCTCCAAGATCCTGGCCGTCCACCGGCGGCGGACCCCCGCGATCTCGGCAACCCACTCCAGGCGGTCGTCCTCCAGTTGCGTCACACTCTTCACCCCACCCATGAACTGGGGGAAGTCCTCGAACTGCGTCCACTGGTTGTAGGCCGTGCCCACCGGAACGTTCACCAAGATCGATTTTTCAACCTTCGTCGTCACCGTGTCTCCTCCTTGAGATCCGCAGCTCGAGCCGGACCTTCCGGCTCGGCAACCTAGGTAGGTTTACGTTGTAAACGTAACACTGAGGTCGGCTACGATCCAGTGGCTGTCGCAGCCAAAATGACAGCAGCGACGGTGGCAGTCACCGGACACGACTCGATCCCGACCGGGCCACCGTGGACGCCCTCGAACCCAGTCACCAGGCCAACCGCTGCCGCCGGCCGCGACCACGATCGCCAGGAAGGCTGCACCCTCAGCCGACGGCGGCGCCGAACCACTTCGGCAGCTGGCTGAGCAGATCCTGCTGGTCTTCGCCGACCCACGCCACGTGGCCGTCCGGCCGCAGCAGCACCGCAGGGACGTCCAGCTCGTCGCTGCGGTCGACGACGTGGTCGACCCGATGGGCCCAGCCCGCCGCCGAGAGCCGGCCGGTCTGGTCGAGCAGCAGTCCGCGGCCGCCGTGCATCAGCTGGTACAGGCGGCCCCGCTTCAGCCCTAGGTCCCGCAGGTGGCGGCCGAGCAGTTCATGCCCCTCGCCGAAGTCGTAGCGGACCCCGATGGCGGTGATCTTCTCGATCAGGTACCGGTTCACCTCCTCGAAGTCCATCAGGTCCGACACCAGCCGGCGCACGGCCTGGGCACCCGGCTCGAGGGACATCAGCTCGATCTGGGCGCGGGTGTTGTCCAGCACGTCGGCGGCCACGGGGTGACGTTCGGTCTCGTAGCTGTCCAGCAGACCCTCCGGTGCCCAGCCGTTGATCTCGGCGGCCAGCTTCCAGCCGAGGTTGAACGAGTCCTGGATGCCGAGGTTGAGCCCCTGCCCGCCGACTGGCGGGTGAATGTGCGCCGCGTCGCCGGCCAGCAGCACCCGGCCGGATCGATAGCGCTCGGCCAGCCGGGTGGCGTTGCCGAAGCGGGAGAGCCAGCGCGGTGAGTGCACACCGAAGTCGGTACCGGCGGTCGCCCGCAGCTGTTGCTTGAACTCCTCCAGGTCCGGCGGAACCGAACGGTCCTCGGCCACTTGCGCGGCGGGCACGACGACGCGGTACAGCCCGTCCCCGAGCGGCCCGGCACCGAACCGGAGCTGGGTCTTGCGGACCTCGGCCATCACGGCGGCTACTTCCTCCGGCGGCGCGGTCAGCTCCATCTCGCCCAGCAGGGTCTCGACGCTGGTCGGCTCGCCGGGGAAGCCAACGCCGACCAGCTTGCGCACCGTGCTACGACCGCCGTCGCAGCCGACGAGGTAGCGCGAGCGCAGCCGCGTGCCGTCGGCCAGCTCGGTGGTCACCCCGTCGCCGTCCTGGCTCAGCGCCACCAGCTCGCAGCCGCGCCGGATCTCGACGCCGAGCTCGGCGGCGTGCTCGGTCAGCAAGCGGTCGGTTACTGGCTGCGGGATGCCGAGGACGTACGGATGTGCGGTGTCCAGCCGCTCCGGCGACGGCTTGGGGATGCCGGCGAAGAAGCCGCCGACCGGATACTGCTGGCCGAGCGCGAGGAACCGCTCCAGCAGACCGCGCTGGTCCATCACCTCGATGCTGCGCACGTGCAGGCCGAGCGCCCGGACGACCTTGGTCGGCTCTGTCTCCTTCTCCAGCACGAGCGCGTGAACACCCTGCAGCCGCAGCTCGCTGGCCAGCATCAGGCCGGTCGGGCCACCGCCGACCACAATCACGTCGATCATCACAATTCCCATCTCCGCAGGTTTTCGCTCCGGCCGGGTGATTGTGCGGCACGACCCGGGTCTTGCCGCAAGCCCCCCTGTGCGCGATAAGTTGAGAGTGGCGGGACAAGGTGGGAGCCGTCGGAAGGGCGACGGGAGCAGCCCGACGGCGGCCAAGCATGGGTGCCAACCAGTCAAATACGGCAGCGTTGGGACACTTGCGGCCCGAATGCCATGCCTTGCAGTATCAAGGCGTGACCTCGACGCGTCGTCACGTCGACGAACTGCTGCGATTTCCCGACGCACATCCCTACCGAAAATTCTGGGGGACGCACTGGCGTCTGGTGGAGCTCGCTGACCTGGAAGTTGAGATCTCTCCCGATCGCCTCGTGGCCGGGATGGACCAGGAAGTCGCATGGCTCACGTCGACCCTCGGCGACCCTGCTGACCTGAGCGTGGACCGACGGCCCCGCCGCCATGCCTCGATGGAGGGCAACGCGGTGTACGCCTTTTCCCGATTGGGCTTCGCCCACCATCCGAGCACCCGCCGTCTGGCCGAGGCGCTGATCCGATGGCAGTGGCCCGACGGCGGCTGGAACTGCGACAGGCGCCGCACCGCTCGCCGGTCGTCGTTCCATGAGTCGGTAACCCCGGCGATCGGTCTGGCCACCTACGCCCACCACACGGGCGACCCAGCTGCACTCGCCGCGGCGGTCCGGACCGCCGAGCTCCTGCTGCAGCACCGGCTGTTTCGGCTTCATGGCACCGGCGAGCCGATCCATCCGTCGTGGACGAAGCTTCATTACCCGCCGTACTGGCACTACGACGTACTGCAGGGCCTCCGGCTGCTCCGCGCGGTCGACCGACTCGACGATCACCGGGCGAGTGATGCGCTGGACCTGTTGGAGAGGGCCCGTCATCGTGACGGGACCTTCTCCGGCCCGCAGTGGTCGTCCAAGCAGCAGCCGGCCGTTCTGGATCGGGACACCTACAGCCAAGTGCTGACCCGACGGGCCCAGGAGATCCTGGAGGCGTCCGGACGGTCTCGCTAGAACAGCCGAGTGTTGTCGCGCCCTACGACCACGCGACCGACGCCGGGGACGCCGCCCGCGTGAGCCCTCCACCCGCCGCCGTCTGATGTAGTGGACGGACAATCGGCGGGTCCGATCTGGCAGGAGTTCTGGATGAGTACCGGCGACGCGGCCCTTTCCCGGGCCGAAACGGCAACGGCTACGGGTGAGGCCAATGCCTGGGCGCCGCTGCGGCACCGAGCGTTCCGCTGGCTGTGGCTGGGAGTGCTGGTCAGCGGCACCGGGTTCTGGATGCAGACCGTCGGCGCCCAGTGGCTCCTGGTCGACGCCCCGAACGCGGCGGCCCTGGTCGCGATGGTGCAGGCCGCGAACTCGCTGCCGATCATGTTGCTCGCCCTTCCCGGCGGTGTGCTGGCTGACTCCTTCGACCGGCGGTGGCTGCTGTTCACCGTCCAGGTCTACTTCTTCGTGACCGGCCTGGTGCTGGCCGGTCTCGCCGCCTTCGGCAACCTGCCTCCCGCCCTGTTGCTGACCTTCACCGTCGCCCTCGGCGCCGGGGTGGCGGTCCAGCTCCCGACGTGGCAGTCGACGGTGCCCGAACTGGTGTCGCGGGCCGAGATCCGGGCGGCGTCCCGGCTCGACCTGGTCAGCGTCAACGTCTCCCGCGCGGTCGGCCCGGCGCTGGCCGGTGTCGTCATCGCCCATCTGGGCGGCGTACCGGTGGTCTTCGCCCTCTACGCCTGTTCCGTCGTCTTCCTCGCCGTCGCCCTGCTGCGGTGGCGCCGCCGACCGGTCCAGACCGACAGCATCCGGGAGCGGTTCGTCCCCGCCCTGCGGGCCGGCAGCCGGTACGTATGGCACGAGCCCGTGGTTCGCCGCATCATGCTGCGCGCGGTCTTGTTCGTGCTGCCGGCCGTGGCGCTGTGGGCCCTGCTGCCGGTCATCGCGACCGAGCGGCTCGGGCTCAGCGCCGACGGCTTCGGTGCCCTGTTCGCCGCTCTCGGCACCGGCGCAATCCTCGGCGCTCTGGCACTGGGACGGATCAAGGGACGGTTCTCGGTCAACACCTTGCTCACCGTGGCGGGTCTGCTGTACGCGGCGGCGCTGGCCGGGCTGGTCACTCTCGCCAGCTTCCCGGCCGCCCTGGCCATCCTGGTGATCAGCGGCCTGGCGTGGATGATCATCACCTCCACCCTGCAGGCCGAGGTGCAGCTGATCCTGCCCGCCTGGGTCAGGGCCCGGGGCCTCGCGCTCTACACCGTCGTCTTCATGGGCTGCCTGACCTTCGGCAGCCTGCTGTGGGGGCTGGTCGCCAACCAGGTCGGCCTGCGGCCCGGCGTGCTGGCCGCGGCCGCCGGCGTCCTGCTCGGCACGCTCGTCGGGCTCGCCCTTCGGGTGCCCGACACCGACAATTTCGACCCGCAGCCGGCCGTCTACTGGCCCGAGGCCCAGCTCGCGGCCGAACCATCGGCCGACGCCGGACCTGTCCTCGTCACCGTACGGTTCACCGTCACCCCCGATCGCGAGGCAGATTTCCTGCAGGCCATGGACGAGCTCCGCCAGTCCCGGCTCCGCACCGGCGCCACTCGATGGGAGCTGTACCGCGACGCCGAACACCTCCACGAGTTCGTCGAGACGTTCCGGGTTCCGTCCTGGGAGGAACACCGCCGGCAGCACGCCGGCCGGCTCACCGCGACCGACCAGGTGGTGGAGGAGCACGCCCTCAGCTTCTCCGACCCACCCCCGGTCGCCCAGCACCTCCTGCCGCCCTAGCGGTTCTCCGTACAGCCAAGCCGCGGTTTCCGAGCACTCGTTGTCATGATGGCGAGGTGATCACCTCGTCCGCCCCGCGCCGCCGAACCCGTTCGGTGCGCCGCTGGCGGCAGTACCTGGCCGACGAGCGCGCCGAGGCCGCCGGCTACCGCGAGCTCGGCGAGCGCCGGACCGGTGAGGAACGGGCCATCCTGCTGGCCCTGGCCGACGCGGAGAAGCGGCACGAGTCGCACTGGCTGGACCTGCTCGGCGCGGACGCCGAGCCGGCACCGCGGAGCAGTCTGCGTACGCGGTTGCTGGTCTTTCTGGCCCGCAACTTCGGCACCGTCTTCGTGCTCGCCCTGATGCAGCGCGCGGAGGGCCGTTCCCCGTACGAGACCGACGCCGACGCCAGCCAGACGATGGCGGCCGACGAGCGGATCCATGGCGAGGTCCTGCGCGGTCTGGCGGCGCGCGGCCGGGAGCAGCTGTCCGGGACGTTCCGGGCGGCGGTGTTCGGCGCCAATGACGGCTTGGTCAGCAACCTGGCGCTGGTGCTGGGCATCGGGGCCACCGGGGTCGACGCGCGGACCATCCTGTTCACCGGCATCGCCGGCCTGCTGGCCGGGGCGCTGTCGATGGGGGCCGGGGAGTACGTGTCGGTGCGGTCGCAGCGCGAGCTGCTGCAGTCCACGCAGCCGGATCCGGAGTCCCAGGCGGCGCTGCCCCACCTCGACGTGGACGCCAACGAGCTGGCGCTGGTCTACCGGGCGCGGGGGATGGGCCCGCCCGAGGCCGAGGAGCATGCCCGGACCGTGCTGGCCACCCTGCACCTGGACTCCGAGGCGCCGGGCACCGCCGAGGTCGACCCGCACGAGGCGGTCGGGTCGGCCTGGGGGGCGGCGGTCTCCAGCTTCTGCTTCTTCGCCTCCGGCGCGCTGATCCCGGTGCTGCCGTACCTCTTCGGCGCCGCCGGCTGGACCGCCGTGATCATCGCCGCGGTGCTGGTCGGCATATCGCTGCTCGGCACGGGAGCGGTGGTGGGCATCCTGTCCGGCGCCTCACCGCTCAAACGGGCCCTGCGTCAGCTCGGCATCGGCTACGGCGCCGCGGCGGCCACCTATCTGCTGGGGCTCGCGTTCGGCGCGACCATCTGAGGTTGTGACGTCTCGCCAAGGCAAGGTCGCCACGAGGCGTCACTGCCCGAGGTCGGCCTGGGCACGGGCGATGATCTCCTCGACGACGGCGGACTTGGCGTCGGCGTAGTCCTGAACGTAGTCCCACCGCTGAGCCGCCAGCCGGCGCTTGGTCTGTTCGTAGAGCTTCCGCTCGTCGGGTCGGCTGCGTAGCCGATCGCGGAACTGCAGCATCCGCGCCACCTCCGAGCTCCCGCCAGAGAACACGTGCACCTGCACGTCTCGGTCAGAATCGCTGAGGAACCGATGCTCGTGCCAGTCCGGCTCCCGAACTCGGAGCACGTACCCGGCGGCCTCCAGGTCCGGAACATAGGCGGCCTCCTCGGCCGAGTCGGTGACCACCAGCACGATGTCGATCACCGGCTTGGCGGCCAGCCCCGCTACCGACGTCGACCCGACGTGTTCGATCTGCAGCGCCCGAGCGCCGAGCGCCGCCGCGATGCGCTCCTTCTGCCGAACGAACTGCGCCGGCCATCCCGGATCTGCCTCCGCCAGCCGGACCGGTCCATCCACGCGTACGGGCGGGTGCAGGAACTCCGGATGGGTCGCGTCGGGCACGCGCTCAGTATCTCGGAGAACGCTTGGTTCGCCGGCGCCGAACGAACGGCGCCACCCGCTGGGAATTGGCCCACTAACCCGGCGGCCCGAATGCTCCGCCGCGGTATCTGCGACCGCGCTGTCCCCTCCTGCCGGCATGGACACCGACAGCTGGTCGCGGCCGGGCGGCTGCCGCTCGCCCGCTGCCTGGGTGCTGGTCGACGTCGAGCGGACCAACGTCCGGCTGGGTCATGAGAACCGAGGAGCGTTGTCCCCGATGACCGGTTTCCTGCCTCGGCAGTCGCCACAGCGGTCATTCTCGCGGCGCTATGCGGTCTGGGACCGGCTGGCGGCCCAGCTTCCGGCGCTCTACCGCGACCTCACCGTCCGGTCGGCAGTAGGGGCCCTGCCGGTGCTCACGGCCGGTCCGGACGAGCTGCCCGAGCAGGAGCTGCCGCGGGCGGCGACCGTACTGGGCAGCATCGCCCACGCGTACGTCCATCAGTCGCCGGACAGCGCGCCCCGGCTGCCCGCGAGCATCACCGACCCGTGGACCCAGGTGCTCCACCGCTTGGGCCGGCCGGCCGAGCTGGTGCTCAGCTACCAGGACCTGATCCTCAACAACTGGGTCCTCCGCCGGCCCGGGAAGCCGCCCTCGGTGCTGCGGGTGGCCGATCTCGACCTGCTGGTGCCGACCGCGGGCAACCAGGAGGAGCGGGTCTTCTACCTGACCCAGCTGGAGATCATCAGCCGCTGCGGCCCCGTGGTCGGCGCGGTCGCCCGGGCCCAGGACGCGGTCGTCGTCCGTGACCCGGACCTGCTCCGGGAGGCCTTGGCGGTGATCGAGCAGGCTCTGCTGAGCGTGAACCGGGTCTCGCTACGTCAGATCGATGCCCGTGCGGACGCGGTGACCCACGTGGAGCCCGTGCGGTGGGCCAAGACCGTTGCCCCGCTGGCGGTCCCCTTCCGGCCGGGTGTGCTCGGTC
>DASQUF010000189.1:0-2132 GCA_035641435.1 Propionibacteriaceae bacterium
CCCCGCCGGTGCTTTGGCTGGTCCTGGTGCTTTCCGGGATCCGGATCACGCCGCTGCGGCTGCTCCTGGTGGCCGGTGCGGCCGTTGTCGGGGTGGGTCTGATCTCGGTCGTGGACTGGGCCCGGGGACCGGACCGCCGCAGCCACCTGGGCGCCTTCGTGCAGCGGATCCTGGATGGCGACGCTCTCGATGTCGTCGCCCGCAAGGCGGTCGCCTCCTGGGAGACGATCGCCAGCCCGTCCGGCGTGGTCGCGATCATCCTCGGGGTCACCGTCTGGGTGGTGGCGATCCGGTTCGTGGTGCCGCAGGCCCGCGAGGAGTTCAGCACGCTGGGACCGGTGGTTCACGCGGTGATGGTTGCCGGTGTCCTCGGCACGGTGCTCAACGACGCCGGCGTCTACGTCTGGCTGGTCGCCACCATCGCGCTGATCAGCCCCCTGGCCTGGTTCTGGGCCGATTCTGCCCTCGGCGGCCGGGAGCTTCCCAGGTACACAGGGGAAACTGCCGCGGGAACCGCGAAACTTCATAGGTAAGGTGCCAACCTTCCAGGTATACGTGTGAAGCCGCAGGCTGGTCGCCGGACTAGGTAGCGTGGCCCCGTGCTTGACACCGTTGACAATGCCCGGGCGACCCCGGAGCAGGAACAGCCCTGGGCGGCTCTCGGCCTGAAGGAGGACGAGTACGCCCGGGTCCGGGACATCCTCGGCCGGCGGCCGACGTCATCGGAGCTGGCCATGTACTCGGTGATGTGGTCCGAGCACTGCTCCTACAAGTCCTCCAAGGTCCACCTGCGGGCGTTCGGTTACCTGCCGGCCGAGACGCCGATCGGCAAGCTGCTGGCCGGCATCGGGGAGAACGCCGGCGTGGTCGACATCGGCCAGGGCTACGCGGTGACGTTCAAGATCGAGTCGCACAACCACCCGAGCTACGTCGAGCCCTACCAGGGCGCGGCGACCGGCGTCGGCGGCATAGTCCGCGACATTCTGGCCATGGGGGCCCGGCCGATCGGGGTGATGGACCCGCTGCGGTTCGGACCGCTGGACGAGCCGGACACCGCCCGGGTGCTGCCCGGGATCGTCGCCGGAGTCGGCGGCTATGGCAACTGCCTGGGCCTGCCGAATATCGGCGGTGAGGTGGTCTTCGACCGCAGCTACCTCGGCAACCCGCTGGTCAACGCTCTCTGCGTCGGGGTGCTCCGGCACGAGGATCTGCACCTGGCCCACGCCCGGGGCTTCGGGAACCGGGTCATCCTCTACGGCGCGGCGACCGGCGGTGACGGGATCGGCGGGGTCAGCGTGCTGGCCAGCGAGACGTTCGACTCGGCGAAGCCGACCAAGCGTCCCAGTGTCCAGGTCGGCGACCCGTTCATGGAAAAGCTGCTGATCGAGTGCACGCTCGAGCTGTTCTCGGCCGGGCTGGTCGCCGGCATCCAGGACCTCGGCGGCGCCGGGCTGTCCTGCGCCACCTCCGAGCTGGCCAGCGCCGGTGATGGCGGCATGTTCATCGAGCTCGACGCCGTGCCGCTCCGGGACTCCACGCTCAGCCCGGAGGAGATCTTGATGAGCGAGTCCCAGGAACGGATGATGGCGGTCGTCGAGCCCAAGAATGTGGAGCCGTTCCTGGCCATCTGTCGCAAGTGGGACGTGCTGGCCACCGTGATCGGCGACGTCACCGCCAGCGACCGGCTGCAGATCAACTGGCACGGGAAGCGGATCGTCGACGTGCCGCCGCGTACGGTCGCCCACGAGGGTCCGGTCTACGAGCGGCCGTACACCCGGCCGGACTGGCAGGACGAGCTGCAGAGCAACGGCATCGAGGACTTGGCCCGCCCGACCACCGGCGAGGAGCTGGCGGCAACGATCCGCACGCTAGTCGCCTCGCCGAACCTCTGTGACAAGTCCTGGGTGACCGACCAGTACGACCGCTACGTCCGCGGCAACTCCGTGCTCGCCCAGCCGGAGGACGCCGGCATGCTGCGGATCGACGAGGACACCAACCTGGGCATCGCGCTGGCCACCGACGGCAACGGCCGGTTCTGCATGCTCGACCCGTACACCGGGGCCCAGCTGGCCCTGGCCGAGGCGTACCGGAACGTCGCGGTCAGCGGGGCCGAGCCGCTGGCCATCACCGAC
>DASQUF010000190.1:0-5191 GCA_035641435.1 Propionibacteriaceae bacterium
ACCTCGGCTGCGCTGGTGTTGCTCATGACACCAGGGCTTGCGCTCTTCTACGGCGGCATGGTCCGCGCGAAGAGCGTCCTCAACATGATGATGATGAGCTTCGGGGCGCTCGCTCTGGTCTCGGTGCTCTGGGTCCTCTACGGCTACTCCTTCGCCTTCGGCAACGACATCGGCTTCGGGCTGCTGGGCAACCCGACTGAGTACCTCGGCCTCAACGGGCTGATGGAGGACACCGACGCCAGCCTGCCGGCCATGGCCTTCGTCGGCTTCCAGGCCGTGTTCGCCATCATCACCGTGGCGCTGATCTCCGGCGCCATCGCCGACCGGGCCAAGTTCAGCACCTGGATGATCTTCGTCGGCATCTGGGCCTCCATCGTCTACTTCCCGGTCGCCCACTGGGTATTCGACTTCACCCTGACCGATGACAATGACGTGGTCACCCATACCGGCGGCTGGATCGCGAACAACCTGAAGGCGATCGACTTCGCCGGCGGCACCGCAGTGCACATCAACGCCGGCATGGCGGCCCTGGCCCTGGCCCTCGTGCTGGGCAAGCGGCTCGGCTGGCGCAGGGAGCAGATGCGGCCGCACAACCTCACTCTGGTGATGATCGGCGCGGGCCTGCTGTGGTTCGGCTGGTTCGGCTTCAACGCCGGGTCCGCGGTGGCGGCCAACAACACGGCCTCGGTCGTGTGGGTCAACACCCTGGTCGCCACCGCCGCGGCCGCGCTCGGGTGGCTGGTCACGGAGCGGATCCGGGACGGGCACCCGACCTCGCTCGGCGCCGCCTCCGGTGTCGTGGCCGGCTTGGTCGCGATCACGCCGTCCTGCTCCTCGGTCTCGCCGGTCGGCGCGATCGTCCTGGGCGCGATCGCCGGCGTGCTCTGCGCCCTGGCGGTCGGCCTGAAGTACAAGCTCGGCTACGACGACTCGCTCGACGTGGTCGGCGTGCACCTGGTCGGCGGTCTGTGGGGCACCCTCGCGGTGGGCCTGCTGGCCACCGAGGCTGCGCCGGCCGGCGTCAGCGGGCTGTTCTACGGCGGCGGGGTCGACCAGCTGTGGCGGCAGGCCGTCGGGGCCTTCGCGGTCCTGGTCTACAGCGGCGTCCTCACCTTCCTCATCGGGTTCCTCCTGCACAAGACCATCGGGTTCCGGGTCAGTGAGGAAGACGAGCTCGAGGGCGTCGACTCCAGCGAGCACGCGGAGACTGGGTACGATCTGGGCACGCTGAGTGCCAGCCTGCGAGGGGTCTCCTTCGGTGGCACACCGACGCGGACTGACGACAGCGCCCGCACCAAGACCGATGAGGAGGTGTCGGCATGAGACTCGTAACTGCGATCATCAAGCCGCACATGCTGGACGAAGTGAAGACTGCACTCGAGTCATTCGGGATCGAGGGCATGACGGTCAGCGAGGCCAGTGGCTTTGGACGTCAGCGGGGCCACACCGAGGTCTACCGGGGGGCGGAGTACACCGTCGATCTGGTGCCCAAGGTGAGACTTGAGGTGCTCGTGGACGACGAGGATGCCAAAGACATCATCGACGTTCTGGTGAAGAGCGCTCGGACCGGCCGCATCGGTGACGGCAAGGTCTGGTCGGTTCCGGTGGACGACATCGTTCGCGTGCGAACCGGGGAGCGCGGGCTGGACGCGCTCTGAAGCGTGACCTAACCAGCGAGCGTCTCAACGTCGCGATCCGGTCCGGGTGGGAAACCACCGCAGGGCCGGATCGTCGGCGTTTGGTCACCGACTGCGCCGAGTCGGCGCTCGTCGAGCTGTACGCCGCCGCCGGTGCGCCGGACGGCGGCGTGGCGCTCGCCGCCGTCGGCAGCCTGGCCCGGCGGGAGCTTGGGCCGCGGTCCGACCTGGACCTGGTCCTGCTGCACGATGGGAAGAACCGCGCGGCCGTGGACGAGCTGACCGGCCGGCTCTGGTATCCGCTGTGGGACGCCCGGGTGCGAATCGACCACTCGGTGCGGACGCCGGCGGAGTGCGCGGAGGTCGCGGGTCAGGAGCTGAGTGCCGGAGTCGGGCTGCTCGACCTGCGGTTGATCGCGGGCGACAGCGCCCTTGTCGCCGGGGCGCGGACCGCTCTGCTGGACGCCTGGCGCGGTAGCGCCCGGCGGCGCCTGCCCGAGCTGGTCGAGGCGCTGGGTGAGCGGTGGGAGCAGTTCGGTGACGCCGCGTACCTGCTGGAGCCGGACCTCAAGGAGGCCCGCGGCGGGCTGCGGGACATGACGTCACTGCGCGCTCTGGCCGCCACCTGGCTGACCGACCTCCCGCACACAGGCGTACGCGAACCGTACGAGCGGCTGCTGGACGTGCGCGACGCGCTACACCTGACGTCGGGCCGGGCGTCCGACCGGCTGGTGCTTGAGCAGGTCGACCCGGTGGCCGGGCAGTTCGGCTACGACGACCCGGATGAGCTGCGGCGGGACGTGAGCCTGGCCGCTCGGTGGATCGGGCATGCGGTCGACCTCACCGTACGCGCGGCGCAGGGCGCAGTCCCGCAGCGCCGGCTGCTCAGCTTCACCCGACGGGAGCGCCGGCCGGAGTACATCGAGGCCGACCACGGTCTGATCATCCACGGCAGCGAGGTGGCGCTCGGCCGGCGGGCGAGCGCGAGCGACCCGCTGACCGGGCTCCGGGCAGGGGCCCTGGCCGCCTCGCGGGGGCTGATGCTGTCGCCGGTGACGGTGGACAACCTGGGCCGGTTGGCTCCGGCTCTTCCGGTGCCGTGGCCGGCCGAGGCCCGCGAGGCGCTGCTGGAGATGCTGTCGAGCGGCGCGGCTCTGGTGCCGGTGTGGGAGGCGCTGGATCTAGCCGGCTGCATCGTTCGCTGGATCCCCAGCTGGGAACCGATCCGCGCGCGGCCCCAGCACAACCCCGTACACCGCTTCACCGTCGACCGGCACTCGGTACAGGCGGTCGTCGAGGCCCACCGGCACCTGACCCAGGTCGAGCGGCCCGATATCTTGCTGCTCACCGCGCTGTTCCATGACATCGGGAAGCTGCCGGGCGTCGGAAGTCGGCATGCCGCAGTCGGGGCACCAATCGCCCGGGAGGCCGTGCTGGCCATCGGGTTGCCCGTGCGGGATGCCGACTTGATCGAGCACCTGGTGCGCGAGCACCTCAGCCTCGCGCTGCTGGCCACGAAGCGGGACCATGCCGATCCGCGCACCCGAAGTGCGCTGGTCGAGGCGGTGCAGGGACGCGCCGACGTCCTGGCTCTACTCCGCTTCCTCACTGAGGCGGACGCCAGGGCTGCGGGTCCGGCCGCCTGGTCACCTTGGCGGGCGCAGCTGACCAACGGGCTGGCGGACCAGATCGAGGGTGTGCTGGTCGATGATGACGCCCGAGGCGACGCGACGGCGACTCTGGTCGACGTAGGCCTGGCCCGCTCGGTCCGGCTGGACGGGAAGCCGCGGGTGCTCGCCGAGTCGCAGCCCGGTGGGGTCCAGCTCGTAATCGCCGCCCGGGACCGGCTGGGGCTGTTCGGCGATACCGCAGGCCTGCTGGCGGCGCACTCGGTGTCGGTACGGTCCGCGGTGCTGCACACCTTGGAGGGCGTGGCGGTGAACACCTGGCGAGTCGACAAGGCGAAGCTCAACGACCTGCCCGACTCCGCCTTCCTCAGCAAGGAGCTGGAGCGGCTGGAGGCTGGCGACCAGAGCATGCTCACCGCGATGCAGCGGCGGGAGTCCCGGGTCCGGACCAGGAGCCAGCCGCCGGAGCCGTACGTGCAGCTGGTGCCGGAGGCCAGCGAGGGGGCCGCCGTGGTCGAAGTCCGGACGGTCGACCGAGCGGGCCTGTTGTACGCCCTCGGCCGGGCCCTGGCCGCACAGAGTCTGTCGATCCGCTCGGCCCACGTCAGCACGGTCGCGGGACAGGCCATCGACACCTTCTACGTCACCGAGGCCGATGGCCGGCGGCCGGACGCTGACCGGGCCCGCGTTGCCGTGGACGCCCTAGCCGGCGCTGCGGGCAGCGGACAGCGGATGTCGGAGTCTGCCGCCGGTTAGGTGCTCGACGAGGTCCGGCCGCGCTGAGGATCGTCACCTTCAAGGCACGTTCGCGCAACCGTCGTCGCCCTACTGCCGTCGATGCTGTGCGGCGGCGAGGGCGCTGCGGATGCGGTTGTTGATCAGGGGTTTCCGGTCGCGGTCGATGTGCCAGGGTGGCCGCCATTCCGGTAGCCCGTCGGGGTTGATCGTGCAGTCCCAGCCGCGGCTGAGGAAGTTGTGATGGTGGTACCGGCAGAGCAGGGTCAGATTGTCCAGGTCCGTCGCGCCGCCCTCGTTCCACGGGATGACGTGATGCCGTTCGCACCACTCCGGCGCGGTGTCACAGCCGGGAAACGAACAACCTTTGTCGCGGGCGATCAACGCCGCCGTCTGCCCGGCGGAGGCGATCCGCCGCATCCGGCCCAGCCGCAGCGGTACGCCCATCGCGTTGACCGCGGTGTAGTACACCTCCGCCTGGTCCGCCAACGCCAGCGCCTTCCCGGTCCGAATCAGCGTCCCATCACCGGAGACCGCATAACCGGTCTGATGGAGCAGGTCATCGAGGTCGATCGTGATGATCACCGTGGCCGGGGTGCCACCGGCCGCCGGCACCGCATCCGATCGCAGCAGCCGGTCACACACCGACTCGAGGGCGTCGTGCATCCGCTGCCCCTGCGTCCGCTCATCAGGCTCCTCCACCCGCTTCCCGTCCGCGGTCTCGCTGGTGTTCAGCTTTGGCTTGGCCAACGGCCCGAGCACCGCCTGCAGCTTGGTGCCCGCTTCGGCGGTGAGCCGGAACTCTCCCGCGAACCCGCCGTCCCGCGTCGGCCGCACACTGAAGTGCCGCCGATCGGCCTTGATCCGATCATCGGGGAGGGTGCCGTCCGGGTTGATGCCATCGACCACCCGCTCCGCCAACCGGGCGAGATCCTTCGGCCCCAGCTGCGCCGCGTACTCGGCGAGGATCTGCTCCCCCGCCTCGACATCGGCCGGGTCGAACCCCGGTCCGGCCACCTTGCTCAAGGCGGAGGCGACGATGTCGACCTGCTCCGCCGACACCTCACCGTCCCGCTGCGCCGCCGCCAGATGCGGCCGCACCGGCCCCAACGGCTGCCCGGTCATGCCCACCCGCTCCGCGAGCGCCTCGGCGGCCCGGACCCGGCGGGCCGCCTCCGCCGGGGAGATCCG
>DASQUF010000191.1:0-2527 GCA_035641435.1 Propionibacteriaceae bacterium
GGTAGCCATCGGTCAGGGCGAGGACGCGGTGCACACGCGTCCGAACCTTAGGCTCCGCAGGTCGAGACAAGTGCATGCGGGGCCGCCCACAACGGGCTTCGGGCTGGTCAGCTGGAGCGGCCGCGATGCCGTCGAGCCGCACGGCGAGCGACTCGTCACGGTGACTGCCGGTGGAGCCGACGTGCTTCGCGGGAACGCTCGGTCCGTTCTTGAGCACCCGTAGAACGCCGTGGCGTGACCGCGGCCGACGCCGTACTCCTCCTTCAGCCAGTCCAGCACTTCCCCGGCCTTGGTCTGCGGCCCGTAGCTGCGGGCGGCCGCCTCATCCAGCAGTTGCTGGGGTCTTGCCCGTCTTGGTCTCGACGGCGTCGAGGTATGCCTGGTAGGACATGGGGTGGCCTGCTCGGTGAGTAGTGGATGCTCAGCGTTGGTGGGTGGCGTCGAACGTGGCGCGACGGACGACGGAGTAGACGTAGAACAGGATCGCCGCCACCAGCACGACGGTCCCGGGGTGCGCCGTGGCCTGCGACCAGATCGCGTGCAGCGCTGATCTCATGGTCGCCATCTCAGGCCGTCGGCCGGGGAATCACGGTCAGCACCCGGGCGATGTGCTCGCGGAAGTCGCGCATGTAGCCGCGCAGGAACTCCGCCGTGCTGTCGTCGGTGACCTCGCCGTCGGGCCGGAAGATCTCGGGCGAGAACTGGATGTACGCCTCCGGTGCGGTCATCTGCCGGGCGTTGCAGAAGCTCAGTACGCCGCGCAGGCTCTGCTGCGCGAGGGCGGTGCCGATCTGGCCGATCGAGGCCCCGACCACGGCGGCGGGAATGTGGTCGAAGGCGTTCTGGCCCCACGGGCGGGAGGCCCAGTCGATCGCGTTCTTGAGGGCGCCCGGAATGGAGCGGTTGTACTCCGGGGTGATGAAGAGGACGGCATCGGACCGGCCGATGGCCTCCTTGAGGGCGACCGCCTCGGGCGGGTAGTTCGCGTCGTAGTCGGGACTGTAGAGGGGCAGGTTGTCGATCCGGACCTCGGTGAACGCCAGGTCGTCCGGCGCCAGGCGGATCAGCGCCTTGGACAAGGTGCGGTTGATCGAGCTTTGCGACAGGCTGCCGACGAAGTAGCCGACCTGGTAGGTGGTGGTCATGGCACGCCTTTCTCGGGCAGAACAGCGGCTCGGGGAATAGAGCCCTAACCGGGTTATATACCCGCCGATCGTGGACGACGTCAGTCGGCCCGTCGACGGAGGGGCCGGCTCAGCCGGCGGGACGCTCCGGATGGCCAACGATGCCGGCGATCTGCGGCAGCAGCCGAGCGTCGATCTGGTGCCCGCCCGGGTGCGGCAGCTCCACGACCGCGGCCCCGCGGTCACGGAACTGCCTGGCGAGCTGAGCGGTCATGGAAAGCGGGATCATCGGGTCGCGCGCACCGTTGGAGATCACCGTGACGGTGCCGGTCAGGTCGGCGGCCGGGGGGTCGGCGAAGGGGACCATAGCCGACAGCAGCACCGCGGCCGACAGCACACCCGGCCGCTGGAGCAGCAGGGCGGAGGTGATGTTGGCCCCGTTGGAGAACCCGACCGCGACCAGGGACCGCTCGGCGATCCCGTACTCGGCGCTGGCCCGCTGAACGAACTCGGCCAGGGCGTCGGTCTGGCGGCGCAGATCGTCCTCGTCAAAGACGCCCTCGCGCAACCGCCGGAAGAACCGCGGCATGCCGTTCTCCAGCACCGTGCCGCGGACCGAGAGCACGGCGGCGCCCGGCGAGAGGTGCTCGCGCAGCGGCACCAGGTCGTGCTCGTTTCCGCCGGTGCCATGCAGCAGCAGCAGCGGTGCACCGGCGGCCGAGGGTTCGGCCGGGAGGAAGACGTGCGGCCGGTCGAGCGTTTGATCGGCAGTCACGGAATGTCCATGTCCAGCTGCAGCGGCGGCAGGCTGGCGGCGATCTGGTCACGGTTCGGTTCCAGCCAGGGCGGCAGCTTGAGGTGGCGGCCGAGCTCGAGCAGCGGCTCGTCGATCGCGAAGCCGGGCACATCCGTAGCGATCTCGAACAGCACGCCGCCGGGCTCGCGGAAGTAGATGGACTTGAAGTACTGCCGGTCCATGATCTGCGTGACCTGGACCCCGCGGGAGATGAGCTCCTGCTGCCAGGCGGTCATGGTCTCCAGGTCCGGGGCGCGGAAGGCGACATGGTGAACCGTACCGCCGGCCTGCAGACCGCGGTCGCGTACGCCGGCCAAGACGTCGACCAGGGCACCCGAGCTGCCGCCCGACATGCCGAACCGGGCCCGATCCCCTTCCTCGGCGGTCAGGCTCATCCCGAGCAGGTCGGTGAGCATGCCCGCGGACGGGTCGAGCTGCCGCTCGGACAGCGCGATGGCGTGCAGGCCGCGTACGGCGTGCTCGGCCGGAATGTCCGACACACCGTCCCAGCCGGACCGGCGGTCCCCCACCGACGCCACCAGGTCGAGCACCATCCCGTCCGGGTCGCGGAGGGTGAGCACCTCCTCCTCATCCCGGGTCTGCGGCG
>DASQUF010000192.1:0-9495 GCA_035641435.1 Propionibacteriaceae bacterium
CGAGGAGCACCTGGAGGCGGTGACCATCGCCGACCGCCACCGCGGGCTCACCGAGGAGTGTCCGGCGTCCTGGCTGTTCGTCTTCATCGGCGCCTCGCCGCGTACCGACTGGCTCGGTCCCCAGGTGATCCGAGATCCGGGCGGCTTCGTGGTGACCGGTCCCGAGCGGCTGGGGAGGGAGGCGGGCTCCTGGTCGCTTACCCGACCGCCGTACGCGCTGGAGACCAGCGTGCCCGGCGTCTTCGCGGTCGGTGACGTCCGACTCGACTCGATGAAGCGGGTGGCCTCGGCCGTCGGTGAGGGCGCGATGGCGGTGCACCTGCTGCACCGCTACCTGGCGACGACATGATCACCATCGCCGACCTGCGCCCGATCGGTCTCTTCGCGGGCCTCACCGACGACCAGCTCCAGCAGCTGGTCGAGTCCGGAACCGAGGTGGCGGTGGAGCCTGGCGCGGTGGCGTTCGGCGAGGGCGAGCCGGCCGACTTCTGGTGGGTGCTGCTGGACGGGAGCCTGGACCTGGTCCGGCGGACCGGACGGGAGGACACGGTGGTGGCCCGGATGGACCAGCCCGGTCGTTGGGCCGGCGGCTTCCGGGCTTGGGACGAGCACGGTACCTACCTGGCCACCGCCCGCGCCCGTACGCCGAGCCGGTTGCTGCGCATCCCCGGTACGGCGCTGCGGGAGTGGTTGGCCGAGCGGCTTCCGTTGGCGGGCCATCTGATTGAGGGCCTCTATCGCACGGCTCGCGGCGTCGAGGCGACAGCCCGGCAGCGCAGCGCCCTGGTGACCCTGGGCACCCTGGCGGCCGGACTGGCCCACGAGATCAACAACCCGGCCGCGGCAGCGACCCGGTCGGTCGACGGGCTGCACAGCTCCTGGGCCGGAGTCGAGTCGTCCCTCGGTGACCTGGCCCGGATGGAGATCACCGCCGGTCAGTTCGCCGGGCTGGAGGCGCTGCGCGGGGAGATCGTCCCCCCGACCGAGGACTTCGACCCGTTGGCCAGGTCGGATCTCGAGCAGGAGCTGGCGGACTGGCTCGACCGGAAGGGTGTGGCGGACGCCTGGTCGTTGGCCGGGCCGCTCGTGGCGGCCGGGGTCGATCTCGAGCTGGCTCGGCGGGCCGAAGCGTTGTTGGGGGGCGTGGCGCTCGGGCCGGCGATGATGTGGATCTCGGCGAGCACGACCGTCTCCGCGCTGCTGACCGAGATCAAGGAGTCGGTCCGCCGGATCTCCGAGCTGGTCGCCGCCGTCCGGTCGTACTCCCAGATGGACCGGTCCTCGATGCAGCAGACCGCCATCGCCGCCGGGCTGGACAGCACGTTGGTGATGCTCGGCCACCGGCTGCGGGACGGGGTCAGTGTGGTCCGGGACTACGACAGCGACGTGCCGATGATTCCGGCGTACGCGAGCGAGCTGAACCAGGTCTGGACCAACCTGATCGACAACGCCATCGACGCCATGGACGGCCGCGGCACCCTGCGGCTCTCGACCCAGCTGGACGGTGATCACGTCGTGGTCCGGGTCGGCGACACCGGGTCGGGCATCACCCCGGAGGTCGCGGCGCGCGCCTTCGACGCCTTCTATACGACGAAGGAGGTTGGCAAGGGCACCGGCCTCGGGCTCGACATCGCCCAGCGGATCGTGGTCGACCGCCACCGCGGGGACATCGCGATCGAGTCGAAGACGGGGGACACCGTCATCACGGTCCGGCTTCCGTTGCAGCGGTCCGATCCCTAGCGAAACTGCCGACAGACTGCAGGTTTCGGGCCGGGAAACCTGCAGTCTGTCGGCGGTTTCCGATGACGGGCGAGCGGCTAGAAGATCCACCAGGCGGAGACGGCCATCGGCAGCAGGCCGAGCAGGACCAGGGGCGAGTACGGGCGGCGCCGGTTCACGAACAGGATCAGGGCCGTGGTGACCAGGCCGATGAATCCGGTCATCACCCACAAGCCGATCTGGTCGCTCCGGGGAAACTCGTCCGGCCGGACGACGAGATAGACCGCCAGTACGACGGCCACCGTGCCCAGCACCACCAGAATGAGCGCGGAGATGATCATCCGCTGTACGAGGTCGAGACTGCGCTCTTCGGACTGCTGCCGGGCGTCCCCCGTAGAGCGCGGTGTCGTCATGGTCTCGAATTATGGCGGGCCTCCGCCACGGCCGACCCAGTGCCCTCCAGCCACGGGTCGCCGTGACCGGGCAGCACCAGACGCGCCTCCAGGTCGACGAGGCGGTTCAGGGCGGCGTACGCCTTCCCGGTGTCGGACGTAGCGGCGGGCGCGACCAGCCGCGGTCCGCGCAGGCCGGTGTAGGGGTCGAGGGTGACCAACGCGTCGCCACTGATCAAGACGTCGCGCTGGGGCAGGTGGAACACCGACTGGCCCCACGTATGCCCGGGGGTGTGTACGGCCCGCGGCCGGCCCGGCACCGCGATGACCTCGTCATCGCCGTACGTCTGGTCGGCGTCGACCCCGCGTACGGCCAGCGCGCCGGCTGCGGCCATGGCGCCGAGGATGGGCCAGGATCGCCGATGGCGGAGCGGGAAGGCGATCCGGTTCTGCTGCGGTCGGTACCGGTAGGGGTGCGCGGCCAGCCGCCGATCGTCCGGATGCACCCACACCGGCACCCCCAGGGACTCGTGCAGCCCACGGGCGAACCCGACGTGGTCGAAGTGCCCGTGGGTGAGCAGCAGGGCTTTGATGTCGGTGGTCTGCCGGCCGATGGCGGCCAGGCAGTCGATCACCGCCTGACCCGTCGACGGGAAGCCCGCGTCGACGAGCGTGACGCCCTCGTCGTCAGCGATCACGTAGCAGTTCGTGTATGCGTGCTCGATGCGGTGCACGCCGGGCGCCAGGTCGAGTTCGATTCTCATGATGCTGAGGTCGTACCCGTTCTCGGCCCAGCCAACTCCCACTCCGCGGCAGTTACCCCCGACTCCGCGGACGTTGCTGGGGCCGCGAAGTCGGGGCAGCTGTCGCGGGGTGCAGAGGGTGAGCAAGATTGCACCATGGCGCGTTACTGCCTGCTAGGGCATATCGACCCCGACCGGATCGAGGAGTACCGCGAGGCCCACCGTGCGGTGTGGCCCGAGCTGCTCCGGGAGCTCCAGGACGCCGGCTGGCGGAACTACTCGCTCTTCCTGCGCGACGACGGCCTGTTGATCGGCTACGTCGAGTCCGACGACCTGGACGCGGCACAGGAGCGGGTGGCGCGTACGGAGGTCAACGCCCGGTGGCAGGCGGCCATGGCGTCCCTGTTCGGGACCGAGGGAGCGCCGGACGAGGCGTGGCAGCGGATTCCCGAGGTCTTCAACCTGGAGGACCAGCTGGCAAGGCTCGACTGAGTCGATTCAAACCACCGGTAGGCTGACGCGCGTGGCGGCCCGGAACTCGGTGAACATGAAGGACGTCGCCACCCTGGCCGGCGTATCGGTGGGCACGGTGTCGAACGTGCTCAACTCCCCGGACCTGGTGTCGCCGGCCACCCAGGAACGGGTGCGGCGGGCCATCGACAAGCTGGGTTGGGTCCGCAACGAGTCGGCTCGCCAGCTCCGCGCCGGCCGCAGCCGGTCCGTGGGCATGGTGGTGATCGACATCGCCAACCCGTTCTTCACCGATGTGGTGCTGGGGGCCGAGGACCACTTCTACGAGGCGGGGTACGCGGTGCACGTCGGGAACAGCGCACAGACCGCCGAGCGGGAGGTGGCCCACCTGGCGCTGTTCGAGGAGCAGCGGGTACGGGGGATCCTGGTCGCCCCGATCCGGGAGATGGCCGAGCGGATCGCCGAGCTGCGGCGACGGGGGATCGCCGTTGTCCTGGTGGACCGGATGAGCAACACCAACGACTCCTGCTCGGTCGGGGTGGACGACCTCGAAGGCGGCCGGCTGGCCGTGCAGCACCTCATCGACCAGGGCCACCGCTCGATCGCGTTCGTCGGCGGTCCGAGCACCCTGCATCAGGTGCGCGACCGCCGGATGGGCGCCGAGCTGGCCACCGCCCGGGCCGGCGACCCGGTGGTGCTGCTGGCCATCTCCACGCCGTCACTGGATGTCGAGGCGGGCATCCGGACGGCCGCCGACCTGGCGGCGCTGCCGGGCGGTGAGCGGCCGACCTCGGTGTTCGCCGCGAACGACCTGGTGGCCATCGGGCTGCTGCAGGGGTTCGTCACGGCGGGGGTGGCGGTGCCCGACGACATGGCGATCATCGGCTACGACGACATCGCCTTCGCGGCCGCCGCCGCGGTGCCGCTGTCCTCGGTCCGGCAACCGCGGGCCGAGCTCGGCCGCCGGGCCGCCGAGCTGCTGCTGGCCGAGATCGAGGCCGCCGACACCGACACGCCCCACGAGCACGAGCAGGTCCGGTTCGTGCCCGAACTGGTGGTCCGCCGCTCCACGGTCACGCCGACCAGCTCTCGCCGGACGGCCTGACGCAACTTCACGCCCTTTACGCGCACTTCGAGCCCTCGGCCGAGGGCTCGAAGTGCCAGCAGAGGGCGGGAAGTGGGCACGGAGGCGGCGTACGCGCGAGGGTCAGGTTCTCGAACAGGCCGACTCCCGAACGCCGGACATGTCGGCAAGTTGGAGGAGTCAACGGCCGCGGCCGACGGTCGAGGCTCGGACCACCAGCTCCGAGGCCAGCAGCACCTCCTGGTGCTCATGGCTCTCGTCCCGTAGCTCGCGCAGCAGCAGGTCGGCGGCCGTCTGACCGATGAGGTACTTGTCCTGGTTGACCGTGGTCAGCGGTACTGACAGGGACCGGGCGAAGTCCACGTCGTCATAGCCGACCAGCGCGAGGTCGTCGGGCACCCGGATTCCCTGGCGTTCCAGCACGCGGAGCACGCCGAGCGCGATCAGGTCGTTGGCGCAGACCAGGGCGGTGGGCAGTTCGCCCGACTCCAGCAGCTTCTGCATTCCGATCTCGCCGCCGGCGATCGTCATGTTGGGGGACACCATCTCGGTGAACTTGCCCCCGGCCGCCTCCACCGAGCTCCGCAGCGCCTCCCGGCGGGTGTCTAGTCGCGTCATGCCGGCCCCGTTCAGGTAGGCGATCCGCTGATGGCCGAGCTCCAGCAGATGCCGGGCGATCAGCGCGCCGCCGACCGCGTCGTCGCCGGACACCGCGCACCAGCCCCCATCGACCGGTGCTCGCCGGCCGAGGAGTACGGCCGGCGTGTCCCGGGTCGTCATCCGTTCCAGGCACCGCAGCGACGGGCCGGCCGGGGTGATCACGACCCCGGCAACCGAGTGCTCCTCGAGGAGCCGCAGGCAGGCTTCCTCCCGCTCCGGGTCCTCGTCGCTGCTCGACACAGTGAGCATGACGCCCTCGGAAGCCAGCCGGTCCTCCATCCCGCGGGCGGCGACGCTGAAGTACGGGTTGTTGAGATCGAGCACGACCAGAGCGACGACCTGCTGGTGGCCCCGGGCCAGCGCGCGGGCCAGTCCGCTGGGCACGAAGCCGAGCTGGTCCACGGCCGCCTCGACGCGGCGACGGCGCTCGGCGGAGACCTTGTCGGGACGGTTGAAGTAGTTCGACACCGTACCGAGGGACACACCGGCCAGGACGGCGACGTCGGCCATGCTCGACTGCCGCTTCTTGACCACCATCTCCCGCCTGCCTCCAGTGTTGGGAGCCAGCGTATTCCTCAAACGCCGGTCGTTGGCTCGGTACTAGATCCAGATCTGCGAGGTACCCACCATGCTGTAGGTGCGGTAGTCATAGGTATCGATGGGCCTCCGGCCGCTCGACGGTGAGGCCGAGCCGACATAACACTTGGGAGCAAAATGCTGCTCGATCTGAGGGACAAGGTCGTCGTCGTCACCGGCGCCGGGCGGGGGATCGGCCGCGTCATCGCGGAACGGTTCCTCGAGGAGTCCGCTCGCGTGGCGGCGCTCGACGTCGATGCCGGCAGCCTCGGCTGGCTGAGCGGACAGGACCCGGCCGCGGCGATCGGCCTGGCCTGCGATGTCACGGACAGCGCGGCGGTGGGTGAGGTCACCGAGCAGGTTCGGGACCGCTTCGGGCGGGTCGACGTGCTGGTCAACAACGCCGGCATTCTCGTCGAGGGCCTGGTCGAGGACCTGACCGATGAGGCCTGGGACCGGTGCTTCGCGGTCAACGTCGGCGGCACCTTCAAGATGTGCCGGGCCGTGATCCCGATCATGAAGTCGCAGCGATCGGGCCGGATCATCAACGCGGCGTCGTTCGCGGCGATCGTGCCGAGCGTCGGGTCGGCCGCATACGCCGCCGCCAAGTCGGCCGTGGCCCACCTCAGCCGCGCTCTGGCCGGTGAGCTGGGGCCGTGGAACATCACGGTCAACGCGTACGCGCCCGGGATGGTCCCGACGGCGATGAACGGCTTCGACACGCTGGAGCAGGCCGCGCAGGACCGGCTGCTGGACACTCTGACGCTACGCCGGTGGGGAAGCGCGGAGGAGGTGGCAGACCTGGTCTGCTTCCTGGCCAGCGACGCCGCGGCCTACATGACCGGCACGCTGGTCGAGGTGAGCGGCGGCAAGCTGGCCACCCAGTTGCCGCAGGCCGCCTACCAGCGGGCGTCGCAATGACGACCGACCAGCAGCGCGTGCTCTGGGTGACCGGTGCGGGGAGCGGCATGGGACGCGCGGCCGCCGTGGCCGCGGCCGGCCGTGGCTGGCGGATCGCGCTGAGCGGCCGGCGCCTGGACCCGCTCGAACAGACCGCCCGGCTGGTGGAGGACGCCGGCGGGACCTCGTTCGTGCTGCCGCTCGACACCCGCGATGTCGCCTCGATCAGCGACGGGCGGGCGGCCATCGCGCAGCGCTGGGGTGCCGTGACCGACCTGGTGCTGGCCGCCGGCCTCAACGTGCCGGCGCGGTACTGGCGTGACCAGAGCATCGCCGAGTTCACCGACGTGGTGGCGACCAACCTCACCGGAGTGGCGGCAATGGTAGACGCCGTGCTGCCCGATCTGCGCGGCGGCGACGGCGGCCACGTCGTCGTGATCTCCTCATACGCGGCGTGGCGGTTCTCCCCGCACTCCGGCGTGGCGTACGCGGCCAGCAAGACCGCGTTGGTCGCCCTGTGCCAGACGCTCAACGAGCAGGAGGCGCCGGATGGGGTCCGGGCCTGCCACCTGTGCCCGGGTGAGGTGGACAGCGACTTCCTGGATCTGCGACCACAGGTCCCGGACGAGAGCGCCCGCGCGTTGATGCTGACTGCGGAGGACGTGGCCCGGGCGGTGATGTTCGTCCTGGAATCGCCGCCCCACGTGCGCATCGACGAGCTGGTGATCAGTCCCGTCGCCCAGCGGTGACCCGTTGCGTCAAGGTCCGGCGGACCACGATGCCCACGCTGCGGAAGCGGTCGAGAACCCGTCAGAGGAACCCGAGGACGGTGGATGCATAAGTACTTCGTGGCGCGCGACGTGGCAGGCCAGTGTCACGCCAGCACGGTGGGCACGATGGGCGGGTCCTTCGTGGTCGCCTGGTTCCAGGGCGACCACGAAGGGGCACTCAACTCCCGGATCTGGCTCACGCGCGGGCAGCCGAAGGACTGGGTGCCGCCCTCCGTCGTGAGCGGCGATCTGGCGCCGTGCTGGAACCCCGTGTTGCACGCCCAGATCTCCGGATCCTTGCTGCTGTACTTCAAGGTCGGCCCGACCATCTCGTCCTGGCGGACGTTTCTGAGCGCGTCAGCTGATGGCGGCGTGACCTGGTCGGATGCGCGCCCCTTGACGGCGAATGGCGTGGGTGGCCGAGGGCCAGTCCGAACCCCGCCCCTTCGCCTGCGCTCCAAGAGGTTGCTGGCCGGTGCCTCGACCGAGACCTCAGGCGACTCACCCCACTGGGACGCCTTCGTCGACATCAGTGACGACGACGGATTCACCTGGACACGTGCCGCCAACATCGAGATCGACCACGAGACGTTCCCGGGAGCGGGGATCATCCAGCCAACGCTGTGGCAAACACCCGGTGACGACATCCACCTGCTGGCCCGCAGCACCGCCGGCCAGCTTGTGCGATCCTCAAGCAGCGACGACGGAAGGACCTGGTCGCCGGGTGTGCTGAGCGGCGTACCCAGCAACAACTCAGGAATAAGTGCGTGCGGGCTGGATGGTGCGGTATACCTCGCCCACAACCCCGCATCCGGCAACTGGGCCGCGCGTGCGCCGCTCATCGTCTCCCGGTCCACGATGACGGCGCAGCCTGGCAGCCTTGGATGACGTTGGAGTCATCGCTGGGCGCCGTCGGAGGCGAGGACTACCGACCCGCAGATTCGGGCGTACTCACCACGGGTGTCAACGAGTTCTCCTACCGTGCCTGATCGGTACGCCGAGCGGGCTGGCCGTCACCTACACCTGGCAGCGGCGCGGGATCGTGATTGCCCTACTGGACCCGGCAACCGAAGGCGACCGATGACTGCATTTCCCCGCGCCAACCTGATCAGCGCCCTGACCACCCTGTTCGACCAGCACGGAGCGGTTGACCTCGGGGCGACCATGGCGGCGTACGAGCAGCTCGCCGAGTCGTCGCTGGACGCGGTCTTTGCCGCGGGCACCACCGGCGAATTCGTGACGCTTACCGACGAAGAGCGGCTCGACGTCTGTTCGGCGGCCAGCGATGCCTTCGGCGCCGACCGCACATATTGGCACGTGGGCAGTGCCTCGACTCATCAGGCGGTTCAGCTCACGCAGGCGGCGGTAGGTCGCGGGGCCCGCCACCTGGCCGCGCTCACGCCGTACTACTTCGCTGCCACGGAGTCGGCACTGTTGTCCTACTACGAAGCCGTCGTCGAGCAGGCGTCCGGCCTGCCCGTGTACGGCTACCTTTTCCCCGCACGCAGCACGACATCGGTGGACCCGGCGCTGCTCACTCGAATCGCGGACACCGGCATCACCGGCGTCAAGATCAGCGGCCAGCCCTACACGGTGGTGCGTGAGTACGTCGAAGCGTTGGGCGACAGCAACCTGCCCGTCTACTCCGGCGCCGACTCTGAGTTCGTCGAGGTCGTCGAGGTGGGCGGGGCAGGGGTCGTCTCAGGGGTCAGCTCGGCTTTGCCCAAGCCATTCCTCGAGGTACGCGACGCGCTGCGGGCCGGGAACGAATCCGCGCTATCGGCGGCAAGGGAGCGGGCGCACCGCGCCGTAACCGCGACCCGGCAGGGGCATCTGGCCTCTCTGAAGGCGGTTCTCGAACTTCGGGGCCTGGACGCCAGCAGCATGCGCGCGCCCATGGACCCCATCTCGCCAGCCGACCGCACACAGCTGGCATCCGACGTCTCCGACCTGCTGTGATCAGCACTCAACCCCCTGCAGCACCCTCGTCATCGACCTAAGGCCATAAGCGAGTGCGGACTTGCTGGCGTATAGGCGGCACCGCCGGACGTAGAGGACTGGGGATCAGTGCCATTGCCTAGCACCGACCCGCTGCGCCGACGACTGGCGGACCACCAGCTCAGGGCGGTAGCGAGCCGCCTGGTGCTTATGCGGTTCGCCGTTGTTAAGTGCCTCGATCT
>DASQUF010000193.1:0-5700 GCA_035641435.1 Propionibacteriaceae bacterium
GTCGGTGAACAGGTAGGACGCCTCGTCCAGCGGCGTGTCGTTGACGGTGATCCGGCCGTTGCCGTCGCAGCACACCACCCGATCGCCAGGCATCCCGATCACCCGCTTGATCAGGTGCTCGGTGCTGGGGTCGGGCAGCACTCCGACGAACTGGAACGCCTTGCCCACCACCCCGCGCTCCGGCGGGGTCGGGCCGGTCAGCCAGCGACCGGGGTCCTTGAAGACCACGACCTGGCCCCGCTCAATGCTGCTGAGCTTCTCCACCACGACCCGGTCGGCGATCTGCAGGGTTTCCTCCATCGAGACCGACGGGATCAGGAACATCTGACCGACGAAGCCGCGGAGCAACGAGGCCACCACCACCGCGCCGACCACGACCGCCGTCAGCTCTTTGAAGAAAGCGACGACGTGCTGCCCGAAGGTCAGCTGCTCAGGCTCGGGCGGCTCCTCCTCGGGCAGGGCGCGGCGCGGGGCGGCCGATGCTCCGTCCCTGAACGCCACGTCGGGTCCGCGGCTCAGCTCGCGTCGCGCTTCTCCTTGATCTTGGCGGCCTTGCCCCGTAGCCCGCGAAGGTAGTACAGCTTGGCCCGGCGGACGTCGCCGCGCCGGTCGACCTCGATCTTGTCGATGATCGGGCTGTGCACCGGGAAGGTGCGCTCCACGCCGACCCCGAAGCTCACCTTGCGGACGGTGAACGACTCGCGGACGCCGTCGCCGGCCCGGCCGATCACCACGCCGGTGAACACCTGGATACGGGAACGGTTGCCCTCGACGACCTTGACGTGCACCTTGACGGTGTCACCAGGGCGGAAGGCAGGGACGTCGGTACGCAGCGACGCCTGGTCGATCTCGGTGATCAGCTTGCTCATGGAGTTGTCCTCGCCGGTGCCACAGGTCACCTGTGCTCGTGTTAGAAGATTCTCGTCCCGCGCGGCGAACGTTCCCCCTGTGGCAGGTGTCGCGTCGTCAGGACAACAGCGGACCAGTTTGCCACACCGGTCAGTTCCAGACCAACTGGCGCACTCTCCCGGGTTTAGCTACGAGCGCCGCGGGGGTCGAAGGCCGTCCCCTTCAGCTGCTATGCCCCCAGCTCGAGTCGGCGGTCGATGCCGATCTCGGCCAGGAAGGGCTCGTCGTGGCTGGCCAACAGCAGCGCACCGCGGTATTGCCGCAGCGCCGTGACGAGCTGGGCCACACTGTCCAGGTCCAGGCTGTTGGTCGGTTCATCCATCACCAGCAGCTGCGGCGGTGGCTCCGCCAGCAGCAGCGCGGCCAGAGTTGCCCGGAAGCGTTCGCCACCGGACAGCGTGCCCACCGGCCGGCGTACGGCGTCAGAGCCGAGCAGGAAACCGGCCAGCCGGGCCCGCAGTGCGTTGTCGTCGGCGGTCGGGGCGAAGCGAGCGACGGCGGTCAGCACCGGCTCCGCATCGGGCAGCAGGTCCAGCCGCTGCGGCAGCACGCGGACGGGAACCAGCGCGCGGACCGTACCGGACGAGGGAGCGAGTATCCCGATGACCGTGTCGATCAGGGTCGTCTTGCCCGACCCGTTGGCGCCGGTCACCGCCACCCGCTCCGGGCCCCGGAGGTGGAGGGAGACGGTTCGCCCGTTACGGAGCACTACGTCCTCGAGGATGAGGACGTCGCGGCCGGCCGGGACCGTCGTGCCGGTCAGGTCGACGGTGATGACCTCGTCGTCGCGAACCCGGTCCTCCGCCGCTCGCAGCGTCTGCTCGGCCTCGACCACGTCCGCCTCGTGGCCGCCGCGGAGCCTGCCGGCCGACACCTGGGCCGCGCGCTTCTTGGCGCCGGCGACGATCGTGGGCACGTTGTCGGCCTGGCTGCGGGCGTAGCGCTGCCGTCGGTCCAGCCTCACCCGCGCCTCCACCAGCTCCCGCTGCTGTCGGCGCAGGTCCTGCCGGGCACCACGTACGGACCGCTCCGCCGCCTCCTGCTCGACGGCGAGCGCGGCCAGGAAGCTGGTCAGGTTCCCGCTGTGGACCCGCGCAGACCCCGCCCGGATCTCGACGACCTGGTCGACCCGGTCCAACAGCTCGCGGTCATGGCTGACCACGACCACGGGACCAGCCCAACGGCGTACGGCCGCCGCCAGCAGCCCGCGGGCCCGCCGGTCGGGGTTGTTCGTCGGCTCGTCTAGGACCAGCGCGTCCGGTCGGGCCAGGAAGAGCCCGGCCAGGGCCGAGAGCACCGCCTGGCCGCCGGACAGCGTGCCGATCCGGGCGTGGAGGTCGAGGTCCGCCAGACCCAGCTCGGCCAGCGCCGCCGTGATGCGCTCCGGCAGGTCCCAGTGGCCGTCGAGCAGGTCGAGGTCCGCCGGGCGGGCCTGGCCGGCGTCGGTCCGGTCCAGCGCCGCCAGCCGATCGGCGACCCCGAGCAGCTCGGCCACGGGACGGTCAACTTCCAACGTCAGCTGCTGCGGCAGATAGCCGACCAAGGCGGGCCGCAGGACGGAGCCCGACGTCGGCGGGAGCTCGCCGGTCAGGATGCGCAACAACGTCGACTTGCCGCCACCGTTGCGACCGATCAGGCCGGTGAACCCGTCGGGGAACGTGAGATCGAGGTCGTCGAACACGACCTGGCCGTCGGGCCAGGCGAAGCCGACGGAAGAGCAGACGAACGCAGCTCGCCGCTGGGGCTGGTGGTCGCTGCGCTCCCGCCCAATCTTGGAAGCCGGCACGGAGCACTCCTGAGATCGCAGACGGACACGGCGACGGATCGTCGCCAGCGGACAGGCGTCTCAGAGACTCAACGGTCTACCCAGGGCTCGGGAACAGAACGTGCACCACGGTAGTCCGCAGGTCGCAGGTCGGACAACCAGTTAACGCGACGCGGACGCCGGGCTCACCCGTCCCGCCAGCTGTACCGCGGCGCGTAGCCCAGCATCGCCCGCGCCTTGTCGATCGACAGCAGGGTCTCGTGGTCGCTGACCGGCCGGGTCAGCTCGAGGTCGGGGAACTGGTCGGCGAGCAGCTCGGAGTTGGTCGCCGACATGATCGTGTCGGCCGCGGCGATGACGAAGCTGTGCGCCCCGGTCAGCTGGGCCTCGACGGCGAGCCGGCACGCCTGGGCGACGTCGCGGGCGTCGACGTAACCCCACAGGTTCCAGCGGCGCAGGGCGAAGTCGGACTGGTAGCTGGGCACGGCGGCGTAGTCGGACTCGACGTGCACGTTGGAGATACGCAGGGCGAGGAAGGTGCCGCCGGTCCACTCGGCGAAGTGAGTGGCCATGGTCTCCCCGACCACCTTGGACAGCGCGTAGGTGCTGGTCGGCAGCGGGTAGTGGTCCTCGTCGATCGGGGCGTACCGCGGTGGGACGTCGAACGGCAGGCCGAAGGTCGTCTCGCTGGACGCCCAGACCACCCGGGCGATGCCCAGCCGTTGTGCGGCGGCGAACATGTTGTAGTTCATCGCTGTGTTGTCCAGGAACGTCGTGCTGTCCGGTCGCAGGCCGGGGGCCGGGATGGCCGCCAGGTGCACGATCGCCTCGCAGTCGGCGACCGACTCCAGGGCCTGTCCGAAGTCGGTGAGGTCGGCGCGGAACAGTCCGACGCCGAGGTCGCCGGCCAGCTCCCCGTACCGGCCGGGTCGGCCCTCGCTGTCGATCGGCCGGACCTCGTAGCCCTGCTCGAGGAAGTGGCGGCACACCACCCGTCCGGTCTTGCCGGCGGCTCCGGTGATCGCGATTGTGGTCATTGCAGCAGGCTAGACGCCGCGCTCCAGGGCATGCCCTAAGCCTCGCCGTCCGCTCTCCCTGCCGTGATCCGGCCGTGACGGGTTCGTTCAACGGTCAAGGAACATCGGCTCGGCCCGGTTGGCTTCCGGCAAGGCGTGGTTACCGTGGGGTCATGCAGAGGCGTACGCAGGGGGTCGTCGCACTCGGAGCATCGGCAGTTCTGGGGGTCATCGCCCCACAACGACGCCTTCGCCCTCCGCAGGCAACAACCCGGCCGGGGTAGCCGATACCCCCACCACCCAGTCACACCGCGGTGCACCCGCCGATGTTGGCGCAGCCTCCGAACCCCCCTCGTCCTGCTGGGCCACCATGCTGCGGACCCGCGAGCGCCGCTCCGGCAGCAGCCCGTGATGGTCACCCCGCGCAGAACTCCTGCGGCGCTTCCTCCCGTGCGCGGAAGCATCTATGCCGCAACGATGAGCAGCGGGTGCGAACGCGAGGAATGGCGCTGGTGTAGTTTTACGCCTGCGGTTGCCGCATCTTTCTGCGAGGAGCTGCATGACGGCAGCCAGTCCCGGCCGGTCGCGAACACGCCGGGAGGATCCACGTTGAGGAGTCTCAAGGTGAGCGAAGGCGCAGCTGCAGCCCACGACGTACTGCTGGTCGGCGGTGGCGGCGCTGGCTTGCGGGCGGCTATCGCCATCGCGGAGACCAATCCCAGTCTTAGCGTGGCCGTGATCTCGAAGGTGTATCCCATGCGCAGCCACACGGTCTCTGCCGAGGGCGGCGCCGCCGGCGCGATTGCGGAGGGCGACACCTTGGAAGAGCACGCCTACGACACCATCTCAGGCAGCGACTGGCTCTGTGACCAGGACGCGGTGGAGGCGTTCGTGCAGGAGGCTCCTCGCGAGCTGCTGCAGCTCGAACACTGGGGCTGTCCGTGGAGCAGGGAACCGAACGGTCGGATCGCCGTTCGGGCCTTCGGCGGCATGAAGAAGATGCGTACCTGGTTCGCCGCGGACAAGACCGGCTTCCACATGCTGCACACGCTGTTCCAGACGTCACTGAAGTATGCCGACATCAGGCGGTACGACGAATGGTTCGTCACCCGGCTCCTGGTCGACGACGGACGCGTGCACGGAGTTGCGGCGGTCGATCTGATGACCGGCCGGACCGAGGCGATCACCGCGAAGTCGGTCGTGCTGTGCAACGGAGGTTCCGGCAAGGTCTTCCCGTTCACGACCAACGCCAACATCTGCACCGGTGACGGGATGGCGCTGGCCTACCGGGCCGGTGCGCCGCTCAAGGACATGGAGTTCGTCCAGTACCACCCCACGGGGCTTCCCTTCACCGGCATCCTGATCACCGAGGCGTCGCGCGCAGAGGGCGGCTGGCTGCTCAACAAGGACGGCTACCGCTTTCTCCAGGACTACGACCTGGGCAAGCCGGAGCCGAAACCAGTGCTGCGCAGCATGGAGCTGGGCCCACGCGACAGAATTTCGCAGGCCTTCGTGCACGAAGTCGAGAAGGGCCGGACGATCGAGTCGCCGTACGGGCCCATCGTTCACCTCGACCTGCGGCATCTGGGCGAGAAGCTGATCGAGACCAAGCTCCCGATGGTGCGCGAGCTGTGCCTCAAGTACGAGCGCATCGACCCGGTCAAGGAGCTGATCCCGGTCCGCCCGGTCGTGCACTACATGATGGGCGGCGTGGCCACCGACATCAACGGTGCGACAGACCTGGAGGGTTTGTTCGCGGCCGGAGAAACAGCCTGCGTGACCATCAACGGGGCGAACCGGCTGGGCTCGAACTCCCTGCCGGAGTGCCTGGTCTTCGGCGCCCGGGCCGGCAAGGCGGCCGCCGAGTACGCCTCGACAGCCAAGTCGCCGCCCTCTGTCGTGCTGCGCCAGCACGATGACGAGGTACGCCGGATCGATTCGATACTGACCGCCTACGGAGGCACCGAAAGCATCGCCCACATCCGCGAAGCAATGCAGTCGACCATGGAG
>DASQUF010000194.1:0-3035 GCA_035641435.1 Propionibacteriaceae bacterium
CCGCCGTACTTGTTGCCGACCAGCACGTCCACCGAGCCGTCGTTGCGCTTGTCGGCCCGGACCACCGAGTCCTTGAAGAAGGACTTGACGAAGAGCACCTCAGGGTTCTTGCCGTTGGCCCCGACGATGACGGTCTTGGAGATGTTCTCGTTGGTGTTGGTGGTCACTGTGACCTTGAAGCCCTTGTTGCGAAGTGATCGCCCGACGTCCCCGGCCAGGCCGCGCCGGTCGCCGCCGTTGTAGACCTTGACGATCACCTGGCCGGCCTTGATCACGCCCTTGGCGACAGTCTGCTCGACACAGGGTGGCGGCGGGATCTTCGGCACGGGGGCCAGGATGTTGGTGTAGCCCCACCAGGCCCCCCACATCAAGACGCCGAGCAGGATCAGCAGCGTGACCGGAGTTCGCACGATGCGAAATACCCGACCAATCACCGCCGACTACCTCTCCGCTCCACAGCGCCGTTGCTGCCCTGCCCCAAGTCCCGCGCGCACCCGGATCCTACCGGGTGCTTAGCTCTATTTCAGGTCTAGCACTCGAGCGTGCATGGTCTGTCGCTGTTGCAACGCCGCCCGCAGCGCCCGGTGCAGCCCGTCCTCCAGATATAGTTCCCCCCGCCAGGACACCACGTGCGCAAACAGGTCGCCGTAGAACGTGGAGTCCTCCTCCAGCAGCGCTTCCAGATCCAATGTCCGCTTGGTGGTCACGAGCTGGTCCAGGCGAACCTGGTGCGGCGCGATGGCGGCCCACTGCTTCTGCACGTAGCCGTGGTCTGGATACGGGCGCACGTCCCCCACACGCTTGAAAATCACGCGGTTCACTCTAGATCACCAAGACAGAACCCTTTGGCGCTGCCATCGTTACGATTCGGATATGACCGAGCCGGCCACTGCCGTCCCGGCGGAGCTGTCCCCCGAGGTCGGGAGGATTCGGGACGGTTACACCTTCGACGAGCCGGCCATCGACCTGGGTGTCGTGATGGAGAACGACGCGCCGGTGCCGGCGGCGGTGGTCCGGATCCCGCTGAGCATGCTGAACCGGCATGGACTGGTCGCCGGGGCCACCGGCACCGGCAAGACCAAGACGCTGCAGCTGATGGCCGAGCAGATCTCGGCGGCCGGCGTGCCCGTCTTCGCCGCCGACATCAAGGGCGACCTGTCCGGCATCGCCAGTCCCGGGCAGCCAGGAGACAAGCTGCTCGCGCGTACGCAGAGGATCGGCCAGGACTGGCAGCCGCGCGGTTGCCCGACCGAGTTCTTCGCCCTCGGCGGGCAGGGACTGGGTGTGCCGCTGCGGGCAACCATGAGCTCGTTCGGGCCGGTGCTGCTGGCCAAGGTGCTCGGCCTCAACGAGGTGCAGGAGTCATCGCTGGGTCTGGTCTTCCATTACGCCGACCAGGTCGGACTGCCGCTGCTGGACCTCAAGGACCTGCGGGCCGTGCTCAGCCACCTGACCTCCGACGAGGGCAAGGCGGAGCTCAAGGCGATCGGCGGGCTGAGCGCGGCCACGGTCGGGGTCATCCTGCGGACGCTCATCACCTTCGCCGACCAGGGTGCGGAGGAGTTCTTCGGGGAGCCGGAGTTCGATACCGCCGACCTGCTCCGGGTGACGCGGGACGGGCAGGGCGTGATCTCGCTGCTCGAGCTGCCGAACGTGGTCGACCGGCCGGCGGTGTTCTCCACCTTCTTGATGTGGCTGCTGGCCGACCTGTTCCACGAGCTGCCCGAGGTCGGCGACATCGAGAAGCCCAAGCTGGTGTTCTTCTTCGACGAGGCGCACCTGCTCTTCGCCGACGCGTCACGGGCGTTCCTGGCCGCGATCGCCCAGACCGTCCGGCTGATCCGGTCCAAGGGTGTCGGCATCTTCTTCGTCACCCAGACACCCAAGGACGTGCCCGACGACGTGCTGGCCCAGCTCGGCTCCCGGGTGCAGCACCAGCTGCGGGCGCACACGCCGAACGACGCCAAGGCGCTCAAGCAGACGGTGGCGACGTTCCCCAAGTCGCATTACGACCTGAGCGAGGCGCTGCAGCAGCTCGGTATCGGCGAGGCCATCGTCACGGTGATGGACCCGGATGGCGCGCCGACTCCGGTGGCCTGGACCCGGATGCGGGCGCCGCTGTCGCTGATGGCGCCGACGCCGGAGGAGGTGCTGCGGCCGGGGATCGCGGCCTCTGGGCTGATGGCCAGGTACGGCCAGGACCTCGACCGGGACTCCGCGCACGAGATCCTCGCCCGCAAGCTCCGGGCCGGGGCCGAGGCGGCCGAGCGCGAACGGCAGGCGCAGGCCACCGAGGAGGAGGCCCGGCAGCGGACCAAGGCCGAGACCGAGCTCAATGAGGAACGGGAGCGAGCCGAACGAACGACCGCCCCGCGTACGCGGTCGTCCCGGCGGGAGGACAAGTCGGTGGTCGAGCAGATCACGGACTCGAGCGTGTTTCGCGACATCGCCCGCACCGCCGGCCGGGAGATCGTGCGCAGCATCTTCGGCACCGCCCGCCGTCGTCGCTGAGGTTGCGAGTGTCGGGAATCGCGCGCCCTCGGCCTGGCCTCCGGAGCTCTCGGCCGGAGTTTCCCGGGTATACCCGGGAAACTTGCACTGAGCCCGCGAAACTACATAGGTACAGTGACAATTTCCCGGGTATACCCGGGAACTGCGGCCCGGACAGGCCGATGCCCCCTGGGCTCCGGTAGCGGGAGCCGCAGGGGGCATCGGGAGCGCGGTCACACGACTTCGGCGACGGCCGCCCGCGCACGGCGGGCGACTCGGGCCTGGCCGCGTACGCGCTTTCTCTCAGCCCTGGCCGCGACGGCGGCGGACACGACCGCGTACCGTTCGGCGGCGACCCGGCTCCGGGCCGCCTGGCTGGATTGGCTGTACTCGAACATGGCAAACACTCCTTGGGAGCAGAGAAGGACACAGGCGTCGTCGATCAGACGACCCTCAGACGGTCGTCGAATCTGGGTCAGAGATGACCGGGCCGGCGAGCACTCAGCGAGCGGTCAGGCGAGGACGCCGAGGGTGTCGCAGGCCGG
>DASQUF010000195.1:0-9962 GCA_035641435.1 Propionibacteriaceae bacterium
GCCCAGGACCTTTCCCCGGGGGAGCTCGAGGTCGTGGCCGTCGACGACGGCTCCACCGACGGCTCGGGGGAGCTGCTGGACGCGTACGCGGAGCGGCACCGGAACCTCTCGGTCATCCACCAGGCCAACTCGGGGTGGCCCGGCCGTCCGCGCAACGTCGGCCGGGCGGCCAGCCGAGGGGAGTACGTGTTCTTTGCTGACTCCGACGACTGCCTGGCCCCGGACGCGTTGCGGGCCATGTATGACTTCGCGGTCAAGCACGGCAGTGACGTCGTCGTGCCCAAGGTCGTCCCGCTCGACGGCCCGGCCCGGCCCAGCTCCCTATGGCGGCGGACCCGGGTCGACGCCGAGCTGCCCCGGGTGATCCAGACGCTGGGCCCCTGGAAGCTCTTCCGTCGGGAGTACCTGGACGAGCAGGACATCTGGTTCCCCGAGGGCAAACGCCGGCTCGAGGACGGCATCTTCGTGACCCGGGCCTACGTCACGGCTCGCCGGGTGTCGGTCCTGGCGGACAACGGCTACTACCGCAAGCGGGACCAGCCCGACCAGGGCAATCTCAGCAGCACGCCGGTGGACCCGGAGGACTTCGCCTCCTCCATTGCCGCGATGATCGAGATCGTCCGCCGACACTGCCCCGACGAGGCGGTCGCGGACGCCGTCGTCACCACGCTGTACCGGCGCAAGGCGCTCAAGTGGTTCCTCCCGGATCGCTTTCCCCGCTATCGACCGGAGGTGCGGGAGACGTGGATCCGGGTGATCCGAAACCTGCAGGACACCCACGTGCCGCCTCGACTCGACGCCTTGCTGCCCTTGGTGCCTCGCACGCGTTCGGTCCTGGTCCGGCGTGGGGAGGTGGCGGCGTTGGTAAGCCTCGGTGCGGCCCAGCACGCCGGTCGCCCACTGGAGGCGGTGCTGGTGGGTCGTTCGCTCGAATTGCGCGTACCCGGCCTGGCGACTCGACCGGCCCTTACGATCGCCCCCGGCTTCCGGCTGGTGCCGGCCGAGGCATCACCGGGTGTACTTACCGCGGCAGCCGTGCGGTCGCGTGCCGTCGCCGGCGTCGTCCGCCTGCTGCGGCCGGTCGTGCGCCGAACACGGTGGGGTCGCCGGTTCTGGGCCCAGGTCCGCCGAATGCTCCGAAAGCCTAGGAATTGGCAGACCTGGCCGCGAGGAGGGAAACGACAATATTTACGGCTTCGGTAACAGGTAGCCGGGTTTTCCTGTAAGTCATCGATTGTTCATAGACTGTTTAGGGTAGGGTCCCGGCGGCTCGGGCTTAGACATGAGGTCAGATCGCTGGACTACGCGAACTCGGAGGTCGGTCAGTGGTGATGGAGCATCTGCCATCTGTGGCTCAGATGCGCCTTGTCACCCAACCACCGACGGTGTTGGGCCGCCCCGCGGAGCACTGGACCGGCACCCTCTACCTGCGTCGGATCTCCCCGTACGTTACCCGACTGCTGCTCGCCACCCGGATCACTCCCAACGGGGTGACCTGGCTGATGATCATCAGCGGCGCCGCCGCCGGACTCGCGCTGCTGCTGCCGGGCTGGCCCGGTGCGGTCCTCGCCGTGCTCTGTGCGCAGATGCAGATGCTGCTGGACTGCTCCGACGGCGAGCTCGCCCGGTGGCGCGGTCGCTCCTCGGCCTCCGGGGTGTTTCTCGACAAGCTAGGGCACTACACCGCGGAGGCGCTGATCCCGCTGGCGCTCGGGGTGCGGGCCGACGGCGGGCTCGGCTCGATCGGTGGTTGGACGACGCTCGGGGCCCTGCTAGCCGGACTCGTGCTGTTCAACAAGGCGCTGAACGACATGGTGCACGCCGCGCGGGCCTCCGCCGGGCTGAGCCCGATCAACGACCAGCCGAACGCCGGCACACCGCGTAAGGCCACCGTGCGACGGCTCAGGTCGGCGGCCCGGTTCGTGCCGTTCCACCGGATGTACCACTCGGTCGAGCTCACGTTCCTGGCCCTGCTGGCCGCGGTCTATGACCTGCTCCTCGGCGGCGGCCTGCTCGGGACCCGCGTTCTCGTTGTCGGGCTCCTGGCCGCGGCGGTGGTGACGGTGGCGGGACATGTGGCTGCCATCCTGACGTCGAGCAAGCTGCGTTGACGACGCCGTCCACCGGCGGCGCGGACGCGGGCCGGTGCCCGACGTACGGGGTCGTCATCCTCACCATGGGTCGGCGACCCGAGGACCTGCAGCGAGCGGTCAACTCGGTCCTCACCCAGCGGGACGTGTCCGTCGAGGTGGTGGTCGTCGGCAACGGCTGGAAGCCGGTCGGGCTGCCGCCCCAGGTCCGGACGGTGAGCCTGCACGACAACGTCGGGATTCCCGCGGGCCGGAATGCGGGGGTGTCCCTCGTGCAGGGCGACCTGCTGTTCTTTCTCGACGACGACGCCCGGCTGCCCACCGACGACGTCCTGGCGACGATCGCCCGACACTTCGCAGTCGACCCGCGGCTCGGTCTGCTGCAGCCGCGCATCGCCGACCCCGACGGGGCACCGCCGCCCCGCCGGTGGACTCCCCGGCTGCGTGTCGGTGATCCGCGACGCAGCAGCTACGCCACGGTGGTCTGGGAAGGCGCCGTCGCGCTGCGGCCGGAGATCTTCGAACGGGCCGGAGGCTGGGCCGACGAGTTCTTCTACGCCCACGAGGGGATCGACCTTACCTGGCGGGTCTGGAACACCGGGGCCGTCGCCTGGTACGCCGGAGACATCGAAGTGCACCACCCGGCCAACGACCCGGCCCGCAACGACCTGTACTACCGCTACAACGCGCGTAACCGGGTCTACGTGGCCCGGCGCAACCTGCCGCTGCCGCTGATCCCGGTCTACCTCGCCGCCTGGACGGCCCTCACAGTGATCCGCCTGAAGCCGCGGTCGGCACTGCGGATCTGGTTCGCCGGGTTTCGCGAGGGCTTCGTCACGCCGTGCGGCGAACGCCAGCCGCTCGCGTGGCGTACCATCCTCCGGATGACCCGCGCCGGCCGGCCGCCGGTGGTGTAGCTAAGCCGCGTCATCGGTAGGGCCCTGGTTCGCCGGCCGGCACGTTGCGGACGTCGGGTTGCCGTCGGATCCCCGTCCTCACCCGGGTGGAGCGTAGGCCTCTAGACGCCGCGGCAGCCCTTTGATCGGCAGTTCCCGCCAAGACGCCAGGTAGCTGCCGTCGGCAGGTGGATCCCGCAGGACGGCCACGACAACATGCCCTCGCTTCTGGGCGTCGACGACCCGCCTGGGGGGACGTTTGAACGGCCGAGCACCCTGCACCCGACACCCCAGGTAGTAGGCGGTTGCCTGCGCCTCAACACCCACAACCAGGCAGGCCCGTCCCTGAATGTGTGAGCGCAGGGCGGCGGTGACGAGGATCTGTCGCTTCCGTACGGGCGCATCCCTCTCGAACTCCTCACTGGCCTGGGGCAGCATCAATGTGAGGTGCCCGAGAAGCATTGCGGCAGCCAACGCGACCGAGATCCCCCGTGCCCACCACCGGCCCACGGCGAGCGAGGCAACCAGCAGCGCGGCCACCGGCAAGAAGATCAGGGCGAACGCCGGGAGTAGGAAGCGCAACGAGGTGAAGGACGGGAGCAGGAGGTAGAAGCCGGTCGAGAGGACGGCTGGCAGGCCGACCAGGACCATCTCCGGCAGCTGACCGCGGCGCGCCGCAACCAAGACGCCCAGCAGGGCGAGCACCGGTATCGCCGTCAACCAGGCCGTGAACATCCACGGGATCGGTCCGGCCTCGCTCGGCGGACCGGTGCAGCAGTAGGTTGGCCGGCCGTCCAGCAGCCGCGGGTAGACCAGAAGGTTCTTGAGATCGAGGGAGAGTCCCCCGGGCCCGGCCGTCTCGGCGTTCCGCAACCTGGTAAGCGGCCCACCGAACCGGACGTAGGCCTCCACCAGCCAGGGCACCCAGCCAATGATCAGACCGGCGGCCACGGCGGCAAGCTCGCGAGCTCGACGCAGTCTCGGGACGGCTAGGCCGCAGACGAGCAGCGGAGCGAGCGCAAGGACGCTGTCCGTAGGTCGAACGAGCGCGGCCAGAGCGGCGGCCGCCCCGCACAGTGTCGAGCGCCACCAGCGGGGACTGTCGACGGCCCGTAGGAACATCCCCACCGCTGCCACGGCGGCGAGGCCGAGGTAGAGATTCGGCATCACCCCGGGACCGAAGTACAGCGTGAACCAGGTGGTCGAGAACAAGAGCGCCGCGACCGGCGCTACGCCCGGGTGGAGCACCCGTAGCCAAGGCCAGTAGGCGGCGACCAGACCCACGCTGGACAGCGTGCTGAACCAGAGTCGAACCACGGTCAAGCCCGGAGCGAATATCGCAACCGGAGCGGCAAGCACCGGCATCCCCCACGCGCGGGGCGGTGACCAGTACAGCTCGGGTGCGGAAGGGTCGACCTTGGCGAGGTAGGTTGCCTCGTCCGTCGTCAGGCCCCATGGTCGAGGCGCGAAGGCAAGCTGCAGGACCAGGAACATCAGGCCCACGAGCAGCAGAGGGACGGCGTCGGCGGAAAGGCGAGGACGCCCCGTTGCGATCGACGTCGTAACCGCAGTGGCCAAAGGTGCTCCTCAGATCGCCACGACTCCATGTGCATCGCCCCAGCGCACCGCACGGAGGGGACGAGGTAACCATCTCGGGGCGACGGCTAGATATCCCGATCCGATTCGGTTCATGCAGTCCATTCCTCTCGCCCTCGTCGACCAGCCGTGGCCGAGCGTGGCGGCCCGTCTCATCAGCCACCAGGGCCCAGCGTGTCGGCTGCTCCCGACGCCGCGGCCGGTAAGGTCGGCGCATCTGTTGGCGAGGAGAGGGAAAGATGGCGCAGGCATCTCCGGTTCTCTGCGCGGTGTGTGGCCACCTGGGCGTCTTGGCCCCCGGACCCGGCGGTCGACGGCCGTACGCACGCTGCCGGCGCTGTGGCAGCCTCGAGCGCCACCGCGCGCTGACCGGTCTGCTTCCGGGTCTGCGCAGCTACGCGGCCAAGGGTGTCCTCGTGGATGTGGCCCCGTCGCGGCAGGTGACTGATCGGCTCCGGAGGCTGGCCGCGGATGCCGGTGTGGCCTATGTCGGCATCGATTTCGATCCGGGCGCCGACAACCGCGTCGTCAACGTGCAGGCCAGCATGACGAGACTGCCACTTCTGGACGCGAGCGTCGGCCTGATGGTCTGCTTCCACGTTCTCGAGCACATCCCGGACGACGCGGCCGCCATGTCGGAGATGGCGCGGGTGCTCGCACCGGGCGGTGTCGCGGTGGTGCAGGTGCCACGCCGCCTGGGCCTCCCGACCGACGAAGACCCCGAAGCCCCAGAGGCCGAGCGGCTGAGGCGCTTCGGTCAGCGTGATCACGTGCGCTACTACGGCGACGACTTCGAGGACCGACTCCGCGCTGCGGGGCTCAAGGTCAGCGAGGTGACAATGAAAGACCTCTACCGTCCGATCGAGTCCGATCTGCTCGGGATAGAGCCGAACGAGCCGCTGTGGCTCTGCACGACAGACTCGGCGATGGATGTCGAGCGGCTGGCAGAGTGCACCGCCGCCTCGGCCAGAGCCGCTGTCGGAACGGCACTCGACCGCCTGGTGGCCGAGCGGAACGCGACTCCGACCGCGGCCGCCGCCACGCAACGGGACCAGAAGGTGGCGAAGCTCAGCGCGCAGGTCGAGCGGCTGCGCAGCCGGGTCCGCAAAGCCGAGAAGGCGCGCGACGCGGCGATCAACCGGGAGCGCCACCTCCGCCGGCGCCTCGACGTGCGGGTGACCACCGCGCTGGCCCGCCGGGTCAAGCGTCTGATTCGGCGGCCGGCCTCACGACGGACGGAACCGGACCGGCAACCGCTCGACCCCGGAGTGATGTCGCCGCCGCAGCCTGCTCCGCCGGTGGCATCCGTCGCGGATCTCGAACTGCTGCTGGGCTCAGCCGCCTTCGATCAGGCGTGGTACGAGCTGGAGTCCGGCCGTTCGTTCTCCAGCCGCGATGAGGCGGTGACCCACTACTGCACTGAAGGTGCGGCCATGCAGCTGTCGCCGCATCCCCTGTTCGATCCCACGACGGTGGCGAAACCGCCCGAGGGGAAGACCCCGCTAGGCGCCTATCTGGCGGAGCCCAGTCGTTGGCGGCGTTCCCCGCATCCGGGGTGGGACGTGGACGCCTACCTTCGTCGCGAGCCGGATGCGGCCGGGCACGACCACGGCGCACTCGGGCATCTGGGCGAGCGGCTCACCGACACGACCGAGCTGGACGTCTGCGCGCTGGCCGGTCCGGCGCGCGTCCGCTGGGGAGACGCCCAGGCCTGGCGCGATGTTGCCCTGACGTGGACGGCGCAGCAGCGGCTCCGGCTCGTCCGGTACTTCACCGAGCTGCCGCACGACCCCGCGCCGCCGGTCGTGGATCCGGTCGACCACACTCCGGAGACGCTCGTCTCGGTCGTGATCCCCACCTGGAACCGGTCCGCCAAGCTGCAACGGGCGCTGTCCTCCTTGCGCGCTCAGCGGTGGCAGCACTGGGAGGCGCTGGTCGTCGACGACGGCTCCGAGGACGACACGCGTGAGGTGGTCACCGAGCTGGCCAGGAAGGATCCGCGCATCCGGCTGATCGTCCGCGAACACGAGGGTGTCTGTGCCGCCCGCAACGCGGGGATCGCGGCGGCCCGGGGCGGCTTTCTCGCCTTCCTCGACTCTGACAACGAGTGGACACCGGCCTATCTCGAGACCATGGTCAGCGCCATGACCACGCGCCGACTGGACGCGGCGTACGCGACGTTGATGGTGAGGACCAAGTCCGGGCCGCGCTACCGCGCCAGCCAGGTGACACCGGCCGCCCTGCGCGTGGCCAACCACGTCGACATGAACGTGCTGGTCGTGCGCTCCACGGTGCTGGAGGAGGTCGGTGGCTTCGACGTCACGCTGCGCCGGATGGTCGACTACGACCTCGTGCTGCGCATCGCCGACCACGTCGGCCTGGTCCACGTGCCGGTGCTCGGGGCGCTGTACGACAGCAGTGGTCCGGACCGGATCAGCGCCCGGGAGCCGTGGGCCTGGTACGACTACATCAAGCTGCGCCGCTGGGTGGACTGGGACCGGCTCGAGCAGCGGCAGCGGGACGAAGACCTGGTGAGTGTGGTCGTGCCGTGCGGCGAGCGGCCGGAACTGGTGCTGGACCAGCTGCAGGCCGTCGCCGACGCCCTGCGCGACCGGCCCTGGGAGGCGGTCGTCGTCGACACCATGTCCGGCCGTCGGCTCGCTTCTCTGCTCGCCGGAGCCGTCACGACAGCACCCGTGCACTACGAGCGAATCCCGATGCGAGTGTCGTACGCGTTTGCCACCGACGTCGGTTTCCGACGGGCGCAGGGCGCGACTCTACTGGTACTGGGCCATGGCGAGGTGCCGGACGTCGACGCCCTCCGGCAGCTGGTCGACTACGCCGAACAGCGACGGACCGTGCCGTACCTCGCCCAGCCGATCACCGTGGACGGGTCGGGTACCGTCGTGACGGCCGGCGCAGCGATCGGCGCGGGCCAGCGGCTGCCCGGCGCGCTTCTCGCCGGTCAGCATCTCGACGATCTCGATAGCGCGCCCGCTGGGCTGAGCGCGCCCGACGGTCGGACGTTCGTCATCCGTAGCGATGTCTTCGCCAGACTTCGCGGTCTCGATGTGTTTCTCGACAACGAGCTCGAGGTGGCGGACCTCGGACTCCGGCTGCGAGCGCTCGAGCCGGGCGCGTCGCTGGACCTGCTGCCGGCTGCGCGCGTGCGACGCCTGGTGCACGCCTGGAACGACCGCCGGTCCGCGGCGAGCCGGCGGATCTTCACCGAGCGGTACGCGTCTCTGCCGCCAACCCCGACCGAGCTCTGGACCCGGCTAGGCGTTGCGGTGCCCGACGTATGGCAGGAGCTCGACGGACAGCCGTACGCCGTGCGCGCCCTCTCCCGACCGACGACCCCGGCTGCGCCGGAGCCGGCAAGGCCGGAGGAGGAGGAGCGGAAGAGAACGACGTCGGCGCCGCGGGCCGGCAGCGCCGTTGTCGCGAGGGTCCTGCGGGGCAGCACGAACGAGACCCGGCTGCGCGTGTTCGACACCATGCTGGGGTGGTTCACTCCCGGCCGGCTGCTGGACCTCGGCGCCGGCCACGGCGCCTTCTCCATCCGCGCGGCCGACGCGGGGTGGGACGTCACGGCCGTCGATGCCCGCACCACGCGGTTCCCCGACGACGCCCGGGTCACGTGGGTCCATTCAGACGTCCGCGAGACGTCGCTCGAGGGGTATGACCTGATCGTCAACCTCGGGCTCTTCTACCACCTGACCCTGGACGATCAGCTCGACCTGCTGGACCGGGCCGCCGGTACGCCGATGATCCTGGACACCCACGTGGCCACCGATGAGCCGAGCTCGTTCGTCCTCTCGGAGCCGGTGCGGCAACGCGGCTACGACGGCCGGCTCTACGCCGAGCCGAGGACGGTCAACTCACAGCAGGCACGAAGGTCCGCATGGGGCAACAGCAGCTCGTTCTGGGCGACACCCGCGGCCTTGCGGCAGATGCTGGACGAGCGCGGCTGGGATGTCTACACCCTCACGCCGTACTACCTGGCCACCCGTACGTTCTTCCTCTGCTACCCGCGAGGCGGCGCAGGCGGATCAGCCGGGCGGTCCGGCTAGCGCTTCCTCACTGACGAACGCGGTCGCCCGATCCAGGCGCCGCACCTGGCGAAGTCGTCGGCCGCAGTGGGACTCCTGCTTCCAGGCCTGAACGATGGCCGCCTCGGCCGGCCGCCCCGTGTCGTCGAGCACGACCGTCGCCGAAGGCGCGAGACGGGAAGCCAGCAGCGGAAAGGCCGGGTACCGCGCCTGGCGGGCCACCCCGCCGACCGGTCCGTCGACGAACAACAGATCGACTGGAGGCAGGTCGGGCAACACCGAGATGTCGAACCAGGGCTGGTTGTCCCGGCCGGGGACGGCCGTGTCGACCAACGGCGCGTGCAGCACCTCGGCTCGATCCTCGAGCCCGTGCCTGGCGAGCTCGGCCCGAGTGCTCTCCGCGTAGTCGGCGCTGGTCTCCAGGGCGACGACTCTTCCCTCTCCACCCCTGGTCGCCAACGCCGTGGCGAACCAGACTGTCGAGCTGCCCGAGCCGCATTCCAGGATGGTCCGGACCGACGGGTTCTCCAGGCGGTCCAGCAGCCAGATCAAGGTCGACGCCGACATCGCCCAGTCGCCGAGCTCGGGCATCGGGCGGTCGTGGTCGACCACACGGTCGTACACCCGGCGCAGCTCCTGGGTGACGCTCGGGGTGCGCTGGACCCAGACGAGCACCCGGTAGAGCTCCTTGCGGATCAGCTTCAGCTGCTGCGCGGTCTGCTGCTCCGACCGGCTGCCGCCGGACGAGCGGCGGGCCAGCCCCGCAGAAGTGGTCTGCAGCTGCCGGAGCGCACGACGGCTCGCTCGTTGGTGCTTCAGCAGCTGGTTGAGCTTGACCGACTCCGCTCGGGACCGAAGGACCATCCATCCGAGGCCGCAGAGCCAGGACACGGCGAGCGCGGCCGTTGCCGCCTCCGCACCGAAGAGCGCCAGGCCGGCAGCGGCAGCGCCGAAGGCCGCCGCCAGGAGTATCAATGCTCGCCTCATGAACCACCCTCATTCGTCATCCGTGCCGCTAGGACACTAGTGGTCCCGCCTCCACGGGGTGACGACTAGCCATTGCCGATCGCTGCCGGCCCCTCCGCGCGACGAATGTCGATGACGTGGCCCGTCTGATCGGACAGCAGCACATCCAGCGAACGGCTGGCCACCGCCTCCGACGACAGGAGGGTGCCCGGCGGCTCGGTGCCGAAGGCCCGGGCGCGCATCGGCGTGCTGGTTCGCTCCGGGTTGACACAGTTCACTCGGACACCGGCCATCGCCCACTCGTCGGCGAGGGCCTGGGTCAGGTTGACCACCGCCGCCTTCGCCGAGGAGTACAGCGAGTA
>DASQUF010000196.1:0-10920 GCA_035641435.1 Propionibacteriaceae bacterium
CCGCAGGTCCAGGTAGACCGGGGTGCCGAGCAGGGCCTCGATCTGGCCGCGGGCGGCGGAGCCGATGTCGCGGAGCCGACTGCCCCGGTGGCCGATCACGATGCCCTTCTGGGAGTCGCGCTCGACGATCATCGAGGCGTAGACGTCGAGCAGCGGCGTGTGCTCCGGCCGGCCCTCGCGCAGGCCCATCTCCTCCACAGCCACGGTGATCGAGTGCGGCAGCTCGTCCCGCACGCCCTCCAGCGCAGCCTCCCGGATCAGCTCGGCGACCAGGGTCTCGGTCGGTTCGTCGGTGATCTCACCGTCCGGGTAGAGCTGCGGGCCCTCGGGTAGCAAGCTGACCAGGAGGTCGACGAGCACGTCGGTCTGGTCGTCCTGCTGGGCGCGCGCCCGCGTGTCATTGGCGCGCCGCGGGGGGTCGGAGGGGGGTCGTCCCCCCTTGCTGAGGATCGCCGACACCGGGACGATGTGGGCCCAGCGGATGCCGTGCTGCTCCTCCAGGGCCGCGATCGCGGTCAGGTGCTCCGCCATCCGGCTCGGCGTGGCCAGGTCGGACTTGGTGGCCACGGCGACCAGCGCCGGTCGCCGGGGCAGCGCAGCGATCTCGCCGACCAGGTAGCCGTCACCCGGGCCGATCCGCTGGTTGGCCGGCAGGCACACCCCGACGACGTCGACCTGCGACCAGGTAGTCCGGACCACGTCGTTGAGCCGCTCCCCCAGCAGCGTCTGCGGCTTGTGCAGGCCCGGGGTGTCGATCAGGACGAGCTGCGCGTCGGACCGGTGCACGATCCCGCGTACGGCATGCCGGGTGGTCTGCGGCTTGGACGAGGCGATGGCGATCTTGCTGCCGACCAGGGCGTTGGTCAGCGTCGACTTGCCCGCGTTGGGCCGGCCGACGAAGCAGGCGAACCCGGAGCGGAACGGTGCGGCTGAGACTTCAGGACCCGTCACAGCGTGACCAGGGACTGCGCGGTCCCCGAGGCATCGGCGCGCCACACCGACACCGCCGTTCCGCGCAGGTCGCCGAGCACCGCCAGGTCCTCCGGCGACGGGTCGCTGTCCCCCACCAGGGCCACAGCCTCCAGCCCCGGTGCTCCCGAGGATACGGCCATCGCCACGGCCACCTGGATCGCCGACAGCTGCAGGTGCGGCAACGCCACGCTGGCGCCCGCGTACGTCCGCCCGTCGGTGTCCCGGAGGCAGGCACCCGCGGCCGCACCGGTCCGGGCGCGGGTGGACCGGGCCAGGGTGATGATCTTGAGGTCTTCCGGGTCGCTCGGGGTGGCTACGCGCGCCCCCGTGTGTTCTTGTGCGCGCGGCGGGGGTCCAAGGGGGTCGTCCCCCTCGCTTTCAAGGCGCGTCATGAGGCGCGGGCCTCCTCGGCGACGATCTGGGTCGCCGCGTCCGCCCGGGCCTCCTCGTCGGCGTCGGCCGACTCGACCCGGCTGGCGATCACGGTGCCGATCCGGTTCCGCCGCCCGGCCGGCCGCTCGGCGACAAGCTGCAGCCCGTCGTAGGTCACCACCGAGCCGGCGATCGGCACCCGGTTCAGCTGCTTGGCCATAAGGCCGCCCACGGTGTCCACGTCCTCGTCGTCCAGCTTGAGTCCGAAAAGCTCGCCGAGCTCGTCCACCGGCAGCCGGGAGGACACCCGGAACCGGCCGTCACCGAGCGGGGTGATGTCGGTGTTCTCCTCGTCGTACTCGTCGGTGATCTCGCCGACGATCTCCTCGAGGATGTCCTCGATCGTGGCCATCCCCGCGGTGCCGCCGAACTCGTCCACCACGATCACCAGGTGCACCCGGAGGAGCTGCATCTCCTTGAGCAGCTCGTCGACCGGCTTGGAGTCCGGGCACCAGACCGGCTTGCGCATCAGCGAGCCGACCCGTTCGGTGGTCTGGGCGTCGGGCTTGTCGTAGACCCGCTTGATCACGTCCTTGAGGTACAGCACGCCGATGACGTCGTCCAGGCCGTCGCGGATCACCGGGATCCGGCTGAAGCCCGAGCGCAGCGCCAGCGACACCGCCTGGCGCAGCGTCTTGTACTCCTCGATGAACACCATGTCGGTCCGCGGCACCATCACCTCGCGCACGATGGTGTCGCCGAGGTCGAAGACCGAGTGGATCATCCGGCGCTCCCCGGACTCGATCACCTCGCTCGCCTCCGCCAGATCGACCAGCTCCCGCAGCTCGGCCTCCGTGGCGAACGGGCCGTCGCTGAACCCCTTGCCCGGGGTCAAGGCGTTGCCGACCAGGATCAGCAGCCGGGGGAACGGCCCGAGCACGGTGGTCACCGCGACCAGCGGCCCGGCCAGCGCGCACGCCACCCGCTCCGCGTGCTGGCGGCCCAGGGTCCGTGGGGCGACCCCCCAGAAGATGTAGGACACCACCGTCATCACCCCAGCGGTGATCGCGCCCGTCTGCCACACCGGCCAGCGGTACGAGAAGATGACCAGCGCAACCAGCGTGATGGCGGAGATCTCCACCACCGTGCGCAGGAACAGCGCAGTGTTGAGGTAGCGCGGCGGGTCGTCGGTGATCTGCCGGACGCGGCGTGCCCCCGGGACCTTCTCCTCGACCAGTCGGTCGGCCCGGGACTTGGAGAACGACGACAGCCCGGCCTCCGCCGCGGCGATGAACCCGGCGAAGACCACCAGGATCAGTGCGACCGTCAGCATGACCCAGTCGGTGGAGGTCATCGGCGTAGACCGGGAGCGCCGGCCGGGTCCGGGCGCGCACTGGCCCAACGGGCCAGGATCGTGTCCTTGAGGGCGAACATCTCCGTCCGCTCGTCCGGCTCCGCGTGGTCGAAGCCGAGCAGGTGCAACAGCCCGTGCACCAGCAGGTACTCCGCCTCGGCCTCCGCCGTCCGGCCGTGCTCGCGCGCCTGGCGTGCGGTGACGGCCGGGCACAGCACGATGTCCCCGAGCAGCCCGGCCGGCGGGTCCTCGTCGTCAGTCGGCGGTCGCAGCTCGTCCATCGGGAAGCTGAGGACGTCGGTGGGGCCGGGCTCGCCCATGTACTTCTGGTGGTAAGCGCTCATCGTGTCCTCGTCCACCAGCACCACCGACAGCTCGGCGAGCGGGTGGATCCGCAGCTGGTCCAGGGCGAAGGTGGCCAGGCGGACCAGCCCGGGGCCGTCCGCCGGTAGACCCGACTCGTTGTTGAGATCGACCGTCATGACCGGTCGCGCCTCAGCGGGTCGGGCGGGCCGAGGCCGCCGGGGCCGGCTGGCTCGCCTCGAACCTGTCGTACGCGGCGACGATCCGGCCGACCAGCTTGTGCCGCACCACGTCGTGGTTGGTCAGGTAGCAGAAGTCGATGTCTTCCACCTCGTCCAGCACGCCCTGCACCACCCGCAGCCCGCTCCGGGTGCCGTTGGGCAGGTCGACCTGGGTGATGTCACCGGTCACCACGATCTTCGACCCGAACCCCAGCCGGGTGAGGAACATCTTCATCTGCTCCACCGAGGTGTTCTGGGCCTCGTCGAGGATGACGAACGCGTCGTTCAGCGTCCGGCCACGCATGAAGGCCAGCGGGGCGATCTCGATCGTGCCGGCGGTCAGTAGCCGCGGGATGGAGTCCGGGTCGACCATGTCGTGCAACGCGTCGTACAGGGGACGCAGATAGGGGTCGATCTTCTCCGTCAGAGTGCCGGGCAGGAAGCCGAGCCGCTCGCCGGCCTCGACCGCGGGACGGGTCAGGATGATCCGGTTGACCTGCTTGGCCTGCAGAGCCTGCACTGCCTTGGCCACCGCCAGGTACGTCTTGCCGGTGCCGGCCGGGCCGATGCCGAAGACGAGGGTGTGCTGGTCGATGGCGTCGACATAGCGCTTCTGGTTCAGCGTCTTGGGCCGGATCGTCTTGCCCCGGGAAGACAGGATGTTGTGCGTCAGCACGTCGGCCGGCCGGGCGACCTCGCGGGCGGCCAGCATCCCGACGATCCGCTCGACGGCGTCGCCCGTGAGGCCCTGGCCGGTGCGGAGCACGGTGACCAGCTCGGTGATCACGTCGACGGCCAGCTCGACTTCGGCGTGCGAGCCGGTCAGGTTGATCTCGTTGCCGCGGACATGGATGCCGGCCGCAAGCTCCCGCTCCAGGATGCGCAGGAACTCATCCCGGGAACCCAGGATGTTGACCATGTCCACCGAGGCGGGGACAGTGACCCGGCGCAGCTCCTCCAAGCCGGGATCGGCGGGTTCGGGAGCAGTGGCCGAGACTTCTGACCTACTCAGTGGTTTCCTCGCAGTCGGATGGACAATGTCCCGCCCATCTTAATGGGAGTTGCGGCTTCCGTCCTGCGAGCGTCGGGTAGGAAAGGGCGCGCGGTTCGGTCTGGACGACCAAGCGACACGGCCCAGTTCACCGCAGCCGGTCGCACCGCCAGGCCGGGCCGTTGGAGCCGCTGGAGGAAGACAGAAGCTTCAGCGCCCGACCGGGCGCGAGCAGATATGAGGATGCTCAGCCGGTGGCGAAGCGGTCCGTCGCCGCGACCAGGGCGGCCGTGATGCCGGGCTCGCTGTAGGCGTGGCCCGCGACGCCGATGATCTGGAGGTCAGCCCGCGGCCAGGCCTGGTGCAGCTCGTACGCGGTGACCGCCGGAGTGGCGACGTCGTAGCGGCCCTGCACGATCACGCCCGGGATGTCGGCCAGACGGTGCGCTTCGGCGAGGAGCTGGCCCTCGGCCAGCCATCCGGCATGGGTGAAGTAGTGGTTCTCGATCCGGGCGAAGGCCAGGGCGAACGCCGGTTCCTCGAACTCCGCGATCAGGCCGGGGTCGGGCTCCAGGGTGATGGTCGCCGCCTCCCAGGTGCTCCAGGCCACCCCGGCCGGACCATGCACCGCGGGGTCCGGGTCGAACAACAGGTCGTGGTACGCCGCGATCGCGTCACCGGTGAAGCCCGGCCCGCCCAGTGGCGCCAGAAAGCGGGCCCACCGCTCAGGGAACAGCTGGCCGGCTCCGCCGCCGTAGTAGAAGTCCAGCTCCGAGCGACGCAGCGTGAAGATGCCGCGCAGCACCAGCTCGGTGACCCGCTCGGGGTGGGTCTCGGCGTACGCCAAGCCGAGTGCGCTGCCCCATGAGCCGCCGAACACCTGCCATCGCTCGATCCCGCGGGCCTCCCGCAGCCGCTCCAGGTCGGCCACGAGGTGCCAGGTGGTGTTGACGCTCAGGTCGGCGGTGGGCTCGCTGGCGTGCGGCCGGCTCTGCCCGCAGCCGCGCTGGTCGAGCAGCACAACCCGGTAGCGCGCCGGGTCGAACAGCCGCCGGACGTCCGGCGTCAGCCCGCCGCCCGGCCCGCCGTGCAGGAACACCGCAGGCTTGCCGTCCGGGTTGCCGCACTCCTCCCAGTAGATCTGCTGCCCGTCGCCGACATCGAGGTGACCGGAGACGTAGGGCTCGATCGGTGGGTACAAGTCGCTGCGCGACGACGAGTGTGGTGGGCGCAAGCGCTCACGTTCCAGTGGTTCCGTCAAGCCAAGCCCCAGTCGCGCTGCGACAACCAGCGCGGCGAGCGTGAGCACTCACGTTCCATCTTCGTCAAACCAGGTCCTCCTTCGTCGGACGGTCTGCCGCGTCGGGCGGTTCGACGGTCAGTAGGCTCCGTCGTCCGGCACGATGTGCATGGCCGCCTCCTCGGCCGATGCCGCCCCGGCGTCGATGCCAACGTCCTGGCCGACCAGGTCCTTGTCCACGTCGGGGCCGATGCCCTGGTTCGGGTCCATCAGCCGGCCGGCCCGCTCGTCGCCGACCTCGCCGTCGTCGAGATTCTCCAGCTCGTCGCGGACCGTCAGGTTGTCCTCCTGCTCCGGCTCCGCGTACGGGTCAGGCTCGGGAATCTCCTCGTTCAGCCGGGCATCCATGGTGTCGTGCTCGCCCTCACGGAGCAGAACCGACGGCTTCTCAGGCGGCGAGTAGCCCTCGTCGAGTGCGTCGGCCACCCCGCGGTCGTTGAGGTTGTACCCGGGCTGCAGCTGGTCCTGGTCCAGCTGCTCGGAACGATCGTCACTGACGGTGTTGTCGGCGTAGTCACTCATGGGTTCAGCCTGCCATGATCACGGCAAGGGGGGACGACCCCCCTTGGTCTCCCGCGGCGCGCCGTGTCCATCCCCTTGAGAAGCCCGCGCCCTGGCGACTCCAGCGACGAAGGCACAGCTTCCCTGACTCCCTCGTACGATCTGTGGCCGTGACCACACCTGACCTGGCCCCGCGGACATCCACCCGGACGGCCGCCTACGTCCGCTCTCCGAGCGGCATCTACGCGGTGGTGATGGCGCTGTTCTGCGGCCTGCTGCTGATCTCCAACGTCGCCGCGACCAAGCTGATCACCGTCGTGGACGGGCTGCCGAGCTGGCTGGGCGGCGGCATCTTCACCGACGGCGGCGCCCTGCTGTTCCCGCTGACCTACATCCTCGGCGACGTGCTGGCCGAGGTGTACGGCCTGCGCCAGGCCCGGCGGGCCATCTGGGTGGGGTTCGCCCTGGCCGCGCTCGCCTCGGTGACCTTCCTGGCGGTGGGGGCGGCGCCGCCGGGCCCCGGCTATGAGAACCAGGACGCCTTCGTCGCCGTGCTCGGCTTCGTGCCCCGGATCGTGCTCGCCAGCCTGGCCGGCTATCTGGCCGGGCAGTTCCTCAACGCGTACGTGCTGGTCCGGCTCAAGGACCGCTTCGCCGAGCGCGGGCTGGCCGGGCGGCTGGTCGGCTCCACCGTGGTTGGCGAGCTCGCCGACACGGTGCTGTTCTGCGTGATCGCGTTCGCCGGGGTGTTCCCGACCTGGGGGTCGCTGATCGGCTACACGGTCACCGGCTACTTCTACAAGGTCGCGGTCGAGGTGATCCTGCTGCCGGTGACCATGCTGGTGATTCGGGCGATCAAGAAGCGGGAGCCGGAGTACACGGCCGCGGCCGGATCGGGCGCGGGTGCGGTCCCGTCGGCCGTGCGGCAGCTGCGGCTGGTGGTCGCGGTGCCGGACTACGACGCGGCGGTCCGGTTCTACCGCGACGAGCTGGGCCTGGTGCAGGAGGAGCAGTACGACGCCGATGGCGGCGCCCGGGTGATGATCCTGGGCGCTGGACGGGCCACCCTGGAGCTGTCCAACCCGGCCCAGATCGACTACATCGACACCGTGGAGACCGGCCGGACCGGGGTGAGCCCGCACTACCGGGTGGCCTTCGAGGTGGACGACTGCCTGGCCGTCACCGACCGGCTCACCGGGGCTGGGGCTGAGCTGGTCGCCCCGCCCACGCGTACGCCGTGGGACTCGCTGAACTCCCGGCTGCAGGGCCCGGCCGACGTACAGCTGACCGTGTTCACCGAGCTCGCTGGTAAGCAGGCCCCATGAGTGGGTTTCGCGCCGAGGCGACGCAGTTCTTCGCCGACCTGGAGGACGACAACTCCCGCGAGTTCTGGCGGGCCAACGCCGAGGTCTTCGAGCGTGAGGTCAAGCAGCCGATGACCGCGCTGCTGGAGTCGCTGCCCGAGCGGTACCAGCCGTTCCGGCTGTTCCGGATGAACCGCGACCTGCGCTTCACGCGTGACAAGTCGCCGTACAAGACCCAGCAGGGCGCGATCTCGGAGGCCGAGGGCAGCGGCTACTACCTGCACCTGGACGGCACCGGACTGCTGGTCGCGGCCGGGGCGTACCAGATGGAGCCGGACCAGCTCGAGCGCTACCGAGCGGCGGTCGACGACGCGCGTAAGGGCCGGGCGCTGGAGCGGATTCTGGCTGACCTGGAGCAGCAGGAGATCGCGACCGAGATGGGCATGCCGGCCCTGAAGACCGCGCCGCGCGGCTACGCCAAGGACCACCCGCGCGTCGGGCTGCTGCGGCGGAAGGGGCTGGTCGGCTCCCGCACCCTGACCGGGACGGCGCTTCGGGACGGCGACGGCGTACGCGACTTCGTCGTCGAGACCTTCACGGCGTGCCAGCCCCTGGTGGGCTGGCTGAGCAAGCACGTGGGTGCGCCGGTCCGCCGCAACGAGCGGCCCCGCTGACCCGGGTCACACTCCCGCGTAGTAGCGGCCGAGGAACTCGGTCCGGTAGGCGTCGAAGTCGCCCGACTCGATGCTGGCCCGGATGCGGTCGACCAGAGAGACGATGAACCGCTCGTTGTGGATCGTGCACAGCGTCGCGGCCAGCATCTCACGCGCCTTGAACAGGTGGTGCAGGTAGGCCCGTGTGTAGTGGGCGCAGGTGTAGCAGTCGCAGTCTGGCTCGATCGGGGCGAACGCCCGCCGGGAAGCGGCGGTGTTGACATTGGTCCGGCCGTCACGCGTGTAGACGGCTGCGTTGCGGGCGACGCGGGACGGCGAGACGCAGTCGAAGGTGTCGATGCCCTGCTCGATGGCGGTGAAGATGTCGTCCGGCTCGGAGATGCCCAGCAGGTGCCGGGGCCGGTCCTCCGGCAGCTCTTCCGTGCACCACCGGACGATCCTCGCCAGGTTCTCCTTCTCCAGCGCGCCGCCGATGCCGTATCCGTCGAAGGCCCGGCCCTGGACCTCGAGCGCGGCCAGGTCCCGGCTGGCCTGCCGGCGCAGATCCTCGAACTGCGCGCCCTGGACCACGCCGAACAGCGCCTGGTACGGCCGGTCGGCCCGCAGCGCCGTCAGCCGGTCGTGCTCGGCCAGGCAGCGCTCGGCCCAGCGGTGCGTACGCCGCACCGAGCGTTCCTGGTACTCCCGCGTGTTCTTCAGCGTGGTCAGCTCGTCGAAGGCGAAGGTGATGTCCGCCCCGAGCTGGTGCTGGATCTGCATCGAGACCTCGGGGGTGAACCGATGCGTCGACCCGTTGAGGTGCGAGGTGAAGGTCACGCCGTCGTCGTCGACCCGGGCCAGCCGGGTCTTGCCGTCGGCGATCACGTCGTCGTCGGCCACGCCGGCCGTGCTCATGGCCAGCACCTTCTTGAACCCGACCCCGAGCGACATCACCTGGAAGCCGCCGCTGTCGGTGAAGGTGGGGCCTGGCCAGTTCATGAACGCACCCAGTCCCCCGGCAGCCTCGACAATGTCCGGCCCCGGCTGCAGGTAGAGGTGGTACGCGTTGGCCAGCACGGCCTGGGCGCCCAGTGCGGCCAGGCTCTCGGGCAGCACGGCCTTGACCGTGGCGTGGGTGCCGACCGCGATGAACGCCGGGGTCCGGATGGTGCCGTGCGGCGTACGGATCTCCCCGGTCCGACCCAGCGTCCCGGGCAGCCCGGTGCCGACGGTGAAGGCGAAGCCGGTCATGCCCGCAGCAGGGCGACAGCGACCGTGCCGGCGGTCGAGGTGCGGAGTACGCCGTCGCTGATCGAGACCGCCGCAGCGCCGGCGGCCAGGAACGCCTCCAGCTCCTCCGGCGCGATCCCGCCCTCGGGGCCGACGACGACCAAGATCTCGGCCTTCTCGGGACGCGGCTGGTCGAGCAGCCGTTCGGTGGCCGCCTCGTGCAGGACAAACGCGAGGTCCGTCTCGGCGATCCGCTGGGCGACGGCCGTCGTGGTCATCGGCGGCGTCACGTCGGGAACCCAGAGTCGCCGAGACTGCTTCGCCGCCTCCCGGGCGGTCGCCTGCCACTTCGCCCGGGACCGCTCGCCCCGCTCGCCCGACCAGCGCACGATCGAGCGGGACGCGGCCCACGGGATGATCGTGGCCACCCCGGTCTCGGTCAGCATCTCCACCGCCAGCTCGGATCGGTCCCCCTTGGCCAGGGCCTGCACGGCGACCACCCGCCGGCCGTTCTCCGGTGGGGCCAACGTCTCAACCACCTCGAGGGTCAGGTCGGCCCGCCCGACCTCCCGGACGCACCCGCGTACGCCGAAGCCCCGGCCGTCGCCGACCATCACCTGTTCTCCCGGCCGGATCCGCCGGACCACGACGGCGTGGCGGCCGTCGTCGCCGGCCAACGTGACCAGGCTGCCGACCTCCGGCCGGCCGAGGTCCGCAGCGAAGAACAGCGGATCGGTCACCGGCGCGTACTCCAGACGACCTGCTTGACCCGGAGAACTGTCGCCTTACCCATCAAGTTTCCCGGGCTCAGTGCCAGTTTCTCGGGTATACGTGCGAAGCCGGCACCGGCGCGGGACGCCAGCACTGGCAGCGGGTCGGTCACTGACCGGCGAAGGCGTTCCGCAACCGGCCGAAGACGCCCCGCCCGGTCTTCTGCATGCTGCCCTCGGGCCGGGTCTCCTCGCGGAGCTCGGCCAACTGGCGCAGCAGCTCGCGCTGCTCGTCGTCGAGGCGGGTCGGCGTCTGCACGAGCAGGGTGACGCCAAGCTGGCCGCGACCGTTCGCCCGTAGCCGCGGCACGCCCCTGCCGTCGATGGCGATCCGGGTTCCGGACTGGGTGCCGGACGGCACCGCCAGCCGCACGCTGGTGGACTCGGGGTCGGCATCGGGCAGGTCCGACTCCAGGGTCGCGACGAGCACCTCGGTGCCCAGCGCGGCCGCGGTCATCGGGATCTTGACGACCACCTCGAGGTCGTCGCCGTCGCGGCGGAAGATCTCGTGGTTGGCCACGCTGAGCTCGACGTACAGGTCGCCGGCCGGTCCGCCGCCGGGCCCGACCTCCCCGTGCGAGGCGAGGTGGATCCGGTTGCCGGTGCTGACGCCCGGCGGGATCTTGACGTTGATCGTCCGGGTCGACCGCACCCGGCCGTCGCCGGCGCACTCCGGGCAGGGGTTGGGAATGACCGTGCCGTAGCCGCGACAGGTCGGGCAGGGCTGGGTGGTCCGGATGTCGCCGATGAACGACCGCTGCACGTGGGTCACGTCGCCCTGACCGTGGCAGGTGGAACAGCGCACCGGCTGCGAGCCCTCAGCCGCGCCCGCGCCGTTGCACCGCGGGCAGAGCACAGCGGTGTCCACCCGCAGCGGCTTGGTGGTGCCGAACGCCGCCTCGGCCAGCTCCAGGTCCAGCCGGACCAGGGCGTCCTGGCCCCGGCGGAT
>DASQUF010000197.1:0-4249 GCA_035641435.1 Propionibacteriaceae bacterium
CGGATCCTCCGGGATGACCAGCTGCCGGCCGACGGTGGCGACCGGAACCACCGTCGCGGACTCTCCGCCGGCCAGGCTCATCCGCTCCGGGATGAATCGCGGCAGGTCGCTGTCCGCCCGCTGCGCCTCCCCGGCGGTGACGACCGGCGTCGTCGGCACCGGACCTCTAGCGGCGAGCCCGGCCGGTTCGGCAGGGGCAGCACCGCGAGCTGCGCGACCGCGATGACCAGCAGAACGAGGGACAGGACCAGCTCGAGGCCCATCGCGCGCTCCAGCCGCGGTCGCTGGTCGCTTTTTGATCGGCCCGTTCGACAACAAGGTGGAGGCGGGCAAGATGACCTGGGTCTTCGCTATCGGCGTGGCGGGCCAGGACCTCGCCATCGTTCGGCACGTCATCCCGCTCCGCGAGAGCAAAGGGTCGAAGCGCCCGAAAAACGTCGCCACCGGGTCGGGTGGCCAGGCGGCCGAGCTGGCGGCGCACGGTACCCGTCCTCGCTGAGTTCACTTGGTCCCAAACAGGGCCAACGCCCTCGACCGCACTCACTCGATCGGCCAGCTCAGCGTGGCGATCCGATCGCACCGGACAGAGTGAGTGGTCTCAGAGATCCAGAGCGAGCACGCGACAACTGTGCCGTCGTCGTCCAGGCTGCCCGGGATCACGCCAAACCACAGGTTGTCGAAGTCAGGCTCGCGGCGGAGGCCGTCGTAGGGATCATCGATCCGGCTAAGCACCCAGTTGCCCACCAGCATCCGCAGCCAGTCGCCGGGACCCTCTACGTCGATCCACTCGTCCAGGCGATTGCCGAAGCCCTCAAGATGCCAGGGCTCAGCCATTCCGGGTCATGCGAGACCGGATGGCCGCCACGGAATCTGCGGCAACGGGCTGCTCACGACGTGCGGCAGCACCACGCACGAAACCTCGAATGGCCTCCGAATCCGGCACCGGACCGTCTTCATCGGCATCCTGCTCGGCCTCGAAATACTCCCGCATCCACTCCGGGCGAATGCGAGCGGAACGGCCGGGCGAGCGCTCGGCGTTGGCCTTGATCCACGGCTGCTCGCCATGAGTCATGTGCTCCAGATCGCGAGCCGTCAGCCGCCCATAGCGACTCAACACGTAGCCGATGGTGTTCAGCTCGGCCTCATCCAGCCGGGAAGGCCCGCCTGGTGACGGCGCCTCCTTCTCCGCGTACCAGAGCTGACCCACCACCGGTCCCATGTCCCACGCGGATACCGACTCGGAGAACAGCGGTCGCCCGAGGCCGGATAGGTGATGGCCCTGGCAGTAGTACAGCAGCTTGTGCAGCTTCTTGACCCCGATGCCGGGGCTGCGTCGCCTGATCTCAGCGGCGATCTCGCGAGCCATCCGCGCCACGGGGTCAGCGTAACCGCCACGCTGGCGGCCGGGCGGGCGGCAAGCCGATGCACTGTCGTCGAACATGTCTTCTATTCTTACCGGGAGGTCCGACATTTCGTTCGGTAGCGGCGGCCGCGCAGCCTCCGCCGCCCGGCTACCCGAGTCCCGCGCCAGGGACGAGGCCCAGCTAGGCCAGCTGGTCGAGCAGCCAGCCCGGCCCCATGACCTCGGCGCCCCCCGCCCGGACGGTCGCGGCGAGAGCCCGGTCGGCCGTGACGACGGCTGTCGCCTCGTTCGCGGAGACCGCGCTGCGGGCCACGTCGGCGATCGTCGCGTCGCCCTCACCCGGGGCGTGCACGGTGCGCACGGAGCCTTCCCGACCTTCGGGTACGCCCGCTCGCGCCTTACCCTCGAGGACCAGCACGACCTCGGCGTACGCCAGGTCGGCGGCGACCAGTCCTCGGTGTAGTCGCGCGGCGGCCCCGGGTCGGTCGCGCCACCAGCCGTCGGGACGGGAGCCGACGACGTTCGCGCCGTCCACGATCAGTGTCGCCACGACCGTCATTCTCCACTCCGCGGCAGGTACGCGGACTCCGCGGCAGCAGCAACGGCCGCGGAGTCCGCGTAAGTGCCGCGGAGTCGGAAGGAAAGTGCGGGAAAGGTCAGCTGCGGGTGATGGCTCGCGGCACCCGGCGGATGCCGGTACCACCGAGGTGGACCCCGCCGACCGGGTCGGCGGTGAAGAGCCGGGACCCGGGCGGCGCAGCGCGTACGGCGGCGAGCAACCGGCCCGCCTCGTGCAGCCGGGCCCGCAGCTCGTCGATCTCGTCCTGCATGGCCAGGATCCGGCGGATGCCTTCGAGGTTGATCCCCTCGTCCTGGCTCAGCCGCTGCACCAGCCGCAGCTTGGTGATGTCGCGCGCCGAGTAGCGTCGGCCGCGCTTGGGGGTCCGCCGGGGCGACACCAGGCCCATCCGGTCGTAGGTGCGCAGGGTCTGCGGATGCATCCCGGCCAGCTGGGCGGCGACCGATATCACGAAGACCGGCGCATCATGGTCGATGCGCGACGGCAGTTCGCTCGCCACTCGTTCCTCCTCAGCTGGTGGCGAAGAGCTTCGCCCGCGGGTTGGCGGCACCGACCGCGTCGGCGTAGGAGCTCAGCGCCTGTCGGGCCTGCTCGTTCAGCGCCTCGGGCACGATCACCTCGATGGTGACCAGCAGGTCGCCCTTGTTACCGTCGCGTTTGCCGACGCCCTTCCCGCGGACCCGGAAGGTGCGACCGTTCGGCGTGCCCGGCGGGATCCGCAGCTTGACCGGCATCCCGCCCAGCGTCGGCACCTCGATGTCGGCGCCCAGGGCAGCCTCGGTGAAGGTGACCGGCGCCGTCAGCGTCAGGTTGTCGCCGCCCCGGCCGAAGATCGGGTGCGGCCGGACGTGCACGATGACGTACAGGTCGCCCGGCGCACCGCCGTTCTCTCCAGCGCCTCCTCGGCCCTTGAGCCGGATCCGCTGCCCGTCGGTCACCCCGGCGGGGATCCGCACCTGCATGGTCTTGGTGGACCGGCCGCGGCCGGAGCCGTGGCAGACCGGGCACGGCTCGTCGACGACCATGCCCCGACCACGACAGTCCCGGCATGGTTCGGTGACGGCGAACACGCCGCCCGAGGTCGACGTCTGCATCCCGCTGCCCTCACAGGTCGGGCAGACCCTTGGGATGGTGCCGGCCTTGGCGCCGGTTCCGCGGCAGGCATCGCAGGCCGCATCGGAGATCATCTGCATCCCGACGGTGACGCCCTCGATCGCCTGCACGAAGTCGACGGTCACCTCACCCTCGACGTCACTGCCCCGCCGCGGTCCGCGGGCGGTCGAGCGAGCTGTACGGGTGGTGCCGGCGCCGTTGAACAGGCCGCCGAACAGGTCGCCCAGCCCGCCGTCGCCGCTGGCGTTGCGGAACAGGTCGTCGACCGACGGTCCGCCGGTGCGGGCGCCACCGCTGCCCGGGAAGCGGAAGCCGCCACCCCCGAACAGCCGTCGGGCCTCGTCGTACTCCTTCCGCTTGGCCTCGTGCGACAGCACGTCGTAGGCCTCGGAGATCTCCTTGAACCGCTGCTCGGCCGCGTTGTTCCCCGGGTTCTGGTCCGGGTGGTTCTGCCGGGCCAGCCTGCGGTACGCCTTCTTGATGTCCTCGGGCTTGGCGTCCTTGGTGACGCCGAGGACCTTGTAGAAGTCCTTCTCGATCCAGTCCTTGGTGCTCATGAACGCCTCCCCTCGATGATGCTTGGAAGAACGGAACTACTCAACGCGGTCGGAACTCGCCGGCGACTCTTCGACCGGCTCAGGCTCGGGAGGCGCTGAGCTCGAAGGGCCATCCTCCTGCCCCTCGACAGGCTGAGGGCTCGGCTCCGCCTCAGGGCTGGTCTCGGTCGTGGCGTCCAGATCCGGCTCCGCGACCGCCACCCGAGCGGGCCGCAGCACCTTGTCGCCGACCTTGTAGCCGGGCTGCAGGATCTCCACGCAGGTCGGGCCGTCGATCCCCGTGGCGTGGGCGTGCAACAGCGCCTCGTGGATGTGCGGGTCGAAGGGGTCTCCCTTCTCACCGAACGCGACCAGCCCGTACTTGCCGGTGATCCGCTCGACCTCGTCGCCGACCGCCTTGAAGGCGCCGGTCAGCTCGCCGTGCTCCCGGGCCGACCGCAGGTCGTCCAGCACCGGAAGCAGGTCCTTGAGGACCCCCTCGATGCCGACCTTGCGGGACAGGTCGCGGTCGCGGTCCACCCGTCGCTTGTAGTTGACGTACTCCGCTTGGAGCCGCTGCAGGTCGCTGGTCCGTTCGGCCAGCTGCTCCTTCAGCTCAGTCACCGCACTCGCTTTCATCTCATCGGTCGGCGCCGG
>DASQUF010000198.1:0-3896 GCA_035641435.1 Propionibacteriaceae bacterium
GGGCCGGACGCCCCGGCAACATCGCCATGTCCAAACTCATACTTGACTGCTCTGGCGAAAGCTAGAGACGGGCGGAGACTTCCCGGACTGAGGGGTTCGTCAGCGCGGTGCCGTCGGCAAAGACAAGGGTGGGAACCGTCCGGTTCCCCGCGTTCACCCGCTCGACGGCTGCGGCCGCACCAGGATGGCGCTCGATGTCGATCTCGGTGACAGCGATACCGGCTCGGTCGAGCTGGCTCTTCAACCGGCGGCAGTAGCCACACCAGGTCGTGGTGTACATGATCGGCTGCTCAGAGAGAGAGGTCGTCACGTCCGGATCAACGGGCGAAGGGCAGATTTGTATTCCCCGGCTATGCGCTGGGGTTCTATTGCGTTCGTCACACGGTTGACATGCCGATCGGCGATACTTCGTCGGCCGCCGCCACATCCGCTGCTGACCTCTGGTCATCGGCGGCCTCCGGCCGGAATGATGTGGCCATGGAGTTCCGGGTTCGTTCCGGCACGGGGGAGGACTGGTCCGCCTACCGGGGGATTCGGCTGCGTATGCTCGCCGAGAGCCCGGACGCGTACGGCTCGAGCTACGCCTTTGAGGCCCGCTTTCCGGAGGAGCGCTGGCGCGAGCGGTCGAACAACCCGCTGCTATACCTGGCCTACGCGCCCGATGGCCGACTCGTCGGGACGGCCACCGGCCTGCCCGCGGCGGACCGGTCGGTCGACATCGTGGCGATGTACGTCGATCCCGACTATCGCGGCCAGGGCTGCGCCGAGCGGCTGCTCGACGCCGTGGCGGCGGGGGCTCGTGACCGCGAGGCCCGACGACTGGTGATGCACATTACGGACGGGAACGAGGCGGCGAACCGCTGCTTCACGCGGTATGGCTTCGGCCCGACCGGTCGCCGCTGGCCGATGGCCCGCAACCCGGGGCTGACCGAGGTCGAGCTGGCCTTCGACCTCAGGCCGGGTGCCGACGGCTGAGCCAGTCGCCCAGGCTGTGCAGGGCCGTTGACAGCTCGGCCGGCGCGAGCACGTCGAAGTCGACGTTGAGATAGACCAGGTAGCGCGCCGCCCAGTCGAGGTCGTCGGTGCCCAGGCTCAGCAAGCAGGTCGGCCCATCGTCAGTGATCGTTCCCGTGGCTGGGCGGACCAGGTCCCGGGCCAGGTCGGCCGACGTGTGCAGCCGAACCCGTACGCCGTACCGAGCCGGTCCGGTCGCCAGAAAGGCGCGGACGAAGTCGGCGGCATCGGCGGGTGGCGGGGGAGTCGACAGCGAGCCGCCCGCCGGATCCACTCTGGTGATCCGGGCCACGGCGTACACGCTCCACTCGTCCCGGCCGTCGGTATAGGCAATCAGGTACCAGCGTGAGCTGACCTTGACCAGGCGGTGGGGCTGGACGTGCCGGCGGTGCTCCACGCCGAAACGGCGGTGCCGCAGATGCACTGGGCTGCCCTGACGGCAGGCGTGGGCCAGGGCGAGCAGTACCCGGGACGAGCCGTGGTGGCGTGGGTCGGAGTCGGCCTGCGTTGTCGCGGCGACGGCGGTGAGGGCGCTGCGGGCCCGGGCCGGGGCGGACTCGGTCACCTTGGCCAGCGCGGTGCCCGCGGCCACCTCCAGCCCGGCGACACCCAGGTCGGCGGTCAGGCCGAGGGCGACGGCCGCCGCCTCGTCGGCGTCCAGCAGCAATGGCGGCAGCTTGGTCCCGCCGGCCAGTGCGTAGCCGCCGTACCGTCCTGGCTCGCCCTCGATCCCGTAGCCGATCCGGCGCAGGTGCTCGACATCGCGGCGCACGGTCCGCTCCGACACCACGAACCGCTCGGCCAGGGCGGGAGCAGTGATGCCCGGCCAGGCCTGCAGGACGGCGAGGATCTCCAGCCGTCGCTCGGTGGGCGACATATCCCAAGATTAGGTTCTAACCCGGTCAGAAACTGACAGGGTCTGGGTCTAGCGTTGTCGGCATGACGACATCGATCGAGCTTCTCCGTCCGCACGGTCTGGTGCACAGCCCGGCCTTCAGCCACGTCGCGGTCATCCCGCCCGGCGCCACCCAGATCCTGGTCGGCGGCCAGAACGGCGTCAACGGCGAGGGCCAGCTGGTCGCCGACGACGTGGTGGCCCAGGTCGAGCAGACGATGGCCAACGTGCGCACCGCGCTCGAGGCCGCCGGCGCGACCACGGCGGACCTGGTCAGCATGACGGTCTTCCTGGTCGAGGGGGCGGACCTGCAGGCTGGGTACGCCGCGGCGGCCCGCCAGCTTCCGGTCGGCGAGGGGGCTCCGCTGGTCACCGCGGCCATCGTCAGTGCCCTCGGCGTACCGGGGGCTCTGGTCGAGGTGGCCGCCGTCGCAGCGGTGGTCCGGTGACCGTGCGGCCGACCGGGCAGACCAAGGACGCCGGCTGGGAGATCGGAGTGTCGCGCACCGTCGACCGCCCCGTCGGCGAGGTCTGGGACTTCCTCACCTCCGACACCGGCACCGCGCTGTGGCTGGGCGCCGGGGTGCAGCGGCTGGACCAGCCGGGTGCGGCGTACGAGACCGAGGCGGGGATCGCCGGTGAGATTCGCAGCTTCCGGCCCGGGAATCGGGTGCGGCTGACCTGGCAGCCCGAGGACTGGGACCACGACAGCACCGTGCAGTTCACGGTCAGCGCGGCGCCCGGCGACAAGACGAGGGTCGTCTTCCACCAGGAGCGACTGGCCGATGCGACCGAGCGGGAGCGGCAGCGGACGCACTGGCAGGGCGTGATGGCCGCGCTCGTCGCGGCCCTGGAGAAGCGCCCGGCTGTCTGAGCCCCGACTTATGGTGGTCGGGTGCCCGCCACCCTGACCTCCACGCCGGAGGCGCTGCTGGACGCGCTCGACCCTGAGCAGCGGGCGGTCGCCACGGCGCTGACCGGCCCGGTGGTCGTGATCGCAGGCGCCGGCACCGGTAAGACCCGGGCGATCACCCACCGGATCGCGTACGGCGTGGCCAGCGGGGCGTACAACCCGACCTCGGTGCTGGCGGTCACCTTCACCACCCGGGCGGCCGGGGAGCTGCGCGGCCGACTGCAGCAGCTCGGGGCGGCCGGGGTCCAGGCGCGGACCTTCCACTCGGCGGCCCTGCGCCAGGCCCAGTACTTCTGGCCGCGGATCTACGGCGGTGAGCTGCCCGCAGTGCTGGACAACCGGATGGGCCTCGTCGCCGAGGCAGCGAGCCGGCTGCGGGTCAAGGTGGACACCCCCAAGCTGCGCGACCTGGTCGGCGAGATCGCCTGGGCCAAGGTCAGCAACGTGGCCGCGGAGGACTACGTCCGCCTGGCCGCTGCCGCTCGGCGGGAGCTGGCCTCCTTCGACCCGGAGACCGTCGCCCGGGTGTTTGCGGCGTACGAGCGCGCCAAGCAGGACCGCTCTCGGATCGACTTCGAGGACATCCTGCTCTGCGCCGCGGCCTTGATGTCGGACCATGCCGAGGTGGCCGACACAATCCGGCGCACCTACCGCCACCTGGTCGTCGACGAGTACCAGGACGTCAGCCCGCTGCAGGAGGCGCTGCTGACCCTCTGGCGGGGGGACCGCGCCGATCTGTGCGTGGTCGGCGACCCTGCGCAGACCATCCACACCTTCGCCGGTGCGCGGGCGAGCTACCTGACCGGGTTCGCGAACCGGTTCCCGGGCACGACGGTGATCCGGCTGGTCCGGGACTACCGGTCGACCCCGCAGGTCGTCGGCCTGGCCAACACGATCACCGCCCAGGCGGCCGCGAACGGGACCGGTGGGGTGCAGCTGCAGGCCCAGCAGCCTCCGGGCCCGGAGGTCGAGCTTGTCGAGGCGTCGGACGAGGCGGCGGAGGCGGCGGGAATCGCCGACTGGCTTGCCCGGCAGGCCGCGGCCGGGACCAGCTACCGCGAGATGGCGGTTCTG